>CAZIQQ010000001.1:0-4342 GCA_964541555.1 uncultured Bifidobacterium sp.
GGGCGACGCCCTCTGTCACGTAGGGGTCGGCCGCGATCATCGCGTCGACCTCGTCGCGCGTGACTCCCACGGCGACCAGGAGGCCCCCCTGGAGGGGAACCTCCCGGCCTGCCGCGATGACGCGTCCCGCCTCCGCGTGCTCGCGCACCCAGGCGCGGTGGGCGTCGAGGTGAACCTCCACCTCGTCCACCGGCTTCAGGTAGCGGCCGAGCAGCAGGAACATGGCGTCGCTAGGCCTTGCAGGCGCCGAGGGCCGCGATGAGGCGGTCGGCGTCGGGGGTCTCGAGCGGGGCCACCTGGTCGACATCCACGATCACGCCATCGGGGCCGATCACGTAGGTGCAGCGACCGGCGATGCCGGCCTGGTCGAGGTAGACGTCGTACAGCTTCGCGACGTCGCCCTTGGGGTGGAAGTCGGCGAGGAAGTGCACGTTGTTGGCCTTCATCTGCTCCTTGAAGGCCGCGAGCGTCCACTTGCTGTCGACGCTCACGCCGATGACCACGGCGCCCGCGTAGGGGGAGTCATCGGCCGCGATGCCGGTGAACCAGTCGGTGCACACCGGCGAGAACGCGACGGGGTAGAAGTTGAGGTAGACGGGAGTTCCGCGGAACTGCGAGAGGGTTACCTCGTCGCCGTTGCTGTCCACGAGCGTGAAGTCCGGTGCCTCGGTGCCGACCTCGAGAGCCATGTCATCTCCTGCTGATTCGCGTGAGTACTGGGAACGGCCCTGAGCGTACCCGGTCGGCCGCGCACCCGGGGGAGGGGATCTCCCGGCTACCCGGGTATCGCCACCGGGAGGACGTCGCCCAGGTCGGCGGCGAGCACCACCGTCACCTGCCCGCGGGCGCCGTCGGGTACCTCGACCAGCTGGCCCTCGTTGTCGGCGGGGATGATCACGGTGTGGATGCCGGCGCGCAGGGCGGCCAGCACCTTGTCGCGCACTCCGCCGATGGGCAGCACCTGCCCCATCAGGGTGATCTCGCCCGTCATCGCGACGTCGGGGCTGACGGTGCGACCCGACAGCGCCGATACCAGCGCGGTCGCGATGGTGATGCCGGCTGATGGGCCGTCCTTGGGTATCGCGCCCGCCGGCACATGCACGTGGATGTCGTGGTTCGAGAAGTAGTCGTCGCCCAGGTCCAGCCCGAGCTCGGCCGACCGGGCCCTCACGCAGGTGAGCGCTGCCTGCACCGATTCGCGCATGACCTCGCCCAGCTGGCCGGTGACCACCAGCGACCCCTTCCCCGGCATGACGCTGGCCTCGACGAACAGGATGTCCCCGCCCGCCCCGGTGACCGCCAGGCCCGTGGCCACGCCGGGCTCCGACGTGCGCCGCTTGGCCTCGGGGTGCACGCGCTCGGGCCCGAGCATCTCGCGTGCCTCGGCAGGGCCGATGCGGTCGGCCTCGTCGGATCCCTCCGCGATGTCCAGCGCCGCGCGCCGCAGCAGCGCCCCGATGCGGCGCTCCAGCCCGCGCACGCCCGCTTCGCGGGTGTACTCGGAGATCACGGTCTCGATGGCCTCGTCGGTGATCTCCACCCGCTCGGGCGGCACGCCCGTGGCCTCCAGTTGCCGCGGCACCAGGTACTGCCGGGCGATGTGCAGCTTGTCGTCGTCGGTGTAGCCCGACAGCGCGATGACCTCCATGCGGTCCAGCAGCGGCCGCGGGATGGTGTCGAGCACGTTGGCCGTGGCGATGAACAGCACCTTCGAGAGGTCGAGCGGCAGGTCGAGGTAGTGGTCGCGGAAGGTCGAGTTCTGCGCGGGGTCCAGCACCTCGAGCATCGCCGACGACGGATCCCCCCGCACGTCGGATCCCATCTTGTCGATCTCGTCGATCATGATCACGGGGTTCATGGAGCCGGCATCTCGGATGGCCCGCACGATGGTGCCCGGCATGGCCCCCACGTAGGTGCGCCGGTGCCCGCGGATCTCCGCCTCGTCGCGAACGCCGCCCACGCTGATGCGGGCGAACCTGCGCCCGAGCGTGCGGGCGATGCTGCGCCCCAGCGATGTCTTTCCCACGCCCGGTGGGCCTGAGAACAGGATGACCGTGCCGGCGGCGTCGCCCTTCAGCCGCGCCACGGCGAGCTCCTCGAGGATGCGCTTCTTCACGCGCTCGATGCCGTAGTGGTCCTCGTCGAGCACGCTCCTGGCGCGGTCGAGGTCGAGGTCGTCCTCGGTGTACGTGCCCCACGGGATGTCGAGTATCCAGTCGAGGTAGGTGCGGATCACCTGGTGCTCGGCCGACTGGTCCGGGATCCGCCCGAGCCTGGTGAGCTCGCGTTCGGCGGCCGTGCGCACCTCGTCGGGCAGGGGCGCCTCCTCGATGCGACGCCGGAGCTCGTTGATCTCGGCCTCGTCGCCCTCGCCCAGCTCGTCCTGGATCGCCTTCAGCTGCTGGCGCAGCACGAACTCGCGCTGGCCCTGCTCGATGTCCTGCTCGACCTCGGCCTGGATGCGCGCCCCCAGCTCCAGCACCTGGGTCTCGCGGGCGAGGATCTCGCTGAGGCGGCGAAGGCGCTGCGACACCCGCACCTCCTCCAGCAGCTCCTGCTTCTCGGCCACCGGCAGCCGCAGCGACGAGATGACCAGGTACGACAGCGTGCTGGGGTCCTCCACGTTGGCCGCGGCCATCTGGAGCTCGTCGGGCAGGTAGGGGACCAGGTCGACAACCCGACCGAAGGCCGACTGCACGTTGCCGGCCAGCGCCTTCATCTCGTCGGACTCCTCCACCACATCCGGCATGGGCTCGACGGTGGCCACGAGGAAGGGGTCGGTGGCGGGGAACGCCGTGAGGCGCACGCGGTCCCCGCCGTGCACCAGCACGCGCATCGAGCCATCCGGCACGCGCAGCATCTTCTCGACCGTCGCAACCACGCCGACGTCGTAGAGGTCGTCCGGCCCGGGCTCCGGGGTCTCGGCGTCGCGCGAGGTCACGAGCACCAGTCGCCGCACCTCGCGGTCCATAACGTCGTCCACCAGCAGGATGCTTCGCTGCTCTCCCACCGCGAGGGGCGCGACGGCCTCGGGGAAGACCACGGTGCCCTTGAGCGGCAGCACGGGCAGGTCTACCGGCCAGGTGATTTCCGGCGGCTCCTCGTCTGCCCCTGCGGCGGTCACCATGACGTCCTCTGCCACGGTGTTGCCGACCTCCACGGGCACCGTGCCCGGGGCCTCCGCGGGCTCGTCGCTCACAGGTCACCCCGCACGTTCACCCGAACGGTCTCGGGGCCGCGCCGTGGCGCGAGGGGCAGCGTGATGGTGAGCATGCCGTTGTCGTAGTCGGCCGTCGCCGCGGCGACCTCCACGGGTGCGCCCACGCGCAGCCTGCGCTCGAAGCGCCCCCACTCGATCTCGGCGTGCTGGTACACCCGGCGCTCGCCGGTGGGGCGCCGCCGCTCGCCGCGCACCACGAGGAGGTCATCCTCCAGTTCCACGCTGATCGCGCCCGGGTCGACCCCGGCCACGTCGAGCTGAACCACCACCCTGGGGGGGTCGTCGGCCAGCCACACGTCGGCCATCGCCCGCATGCCCGGCGCGCGCGGGGCCCTGCCCCCGCCCGCCAGCTCGGCGAACATCCTGTCCAGCTCGTGTTCGAGACGCCGGTACTGCACCAGCAGGTCATCCTCGGCCCGGCCCATGGGGCAAGGGTACCTGCGCCATGCAGGTCGGCGGAACCCGGCGGTAGGGTAGGACCCATGAGCGACCCCGAGCGCAGCCGCCGCCGCATGCCATCCGGCCCACCCGTGGGCGGGTGGGGCTTCGGAGCGGCGGGAATCCCCAACGGATTCTGGGTGGGCCTGTCGGCCGTGCTGGTGGTGGTGGCCATCGTGCTGCTGGCCACCGACTACACGGGATACGGCGCGTTGCTGGCCGTGCTGGCGCTGGCCGCCGCCGTGAACCTCATCCCGTGACCGGCGATCCGGCGGCGCTGGCCGAGGCCCTGCGGGCGGCACGCCCCGACGCGGAGCCCTCGGGGCTCGACCCCGACGAGATCGACGCCCTGGTGCAGGAGGTCGGCGCAGACCCCGGCGACCTCGATCTGGTCGGTCGCGCGCTCGTCGAGTGGGAGCGCATGCTGCCCTAGCCGGCGCCGGGGACCGCCGCGCCCTCGGTGGGCACCAGGTCGAGCCGGGCGCACAGCGCGGCGATGAGCGCACGCTCCACGTGGTCGCGGTCGCCATCGCCGCCCTCGGCCGCGATCGACGTCGCGGGCACCCCGGGCGCGCCGCAGGCGCTCATGCGGGCGAACCACGCGAGGTCCGGGTCGACGTTCAGCCCGATGCCGTGCATCGAGACCCCCTCGGCCACGCGTATCCCTGCGCTGCCCAGCTTGCG
>CAZIQQ010000001.1:4442-9123 GCA_964541555.1 uncultured Bifidobacterium sp.
ACCGAGAGCGACAGGGTCATGACGTCGCGCACCACCACGTGGCCGTCCACCACCACGGGCTTCGCCACCGCGCGACCCACCGCGAGTATCGCGGCCTCGCCCGGGTTCACCACGGCATGGAAGCGGTCGATGCCGAACATGCCGAGGTTGCTCACCGAGATCACCGAGCCCTCGAGCTCGTCGGCCCGCAGGTCGCCGCTTCGCCCGCGGGTGGCGAGGTCGCGCACCTCGGCCGCGATCCCGGGCACGCTCTTCGCGTCGGCGTGCCGGATCACCGGCACGATGAGCCCCCCGGGCACGGCCACCGCCACGCCCACGTCGACCGAACCCGGCACCACGAAGTCGTCGCCCTCGATGCGGGACACCATGTCCGGTCGCTCGCGCGCCGCCATGGCAACCGCCCGGATGACGAAGTCGTTCACGCTCGGGCGGTTGGCCTCGGGCAGGGCCACGCGCAGGTCGGCCCGCGCGGCGGCGAGCGCCGTGGTGTCGACGTCGCGCTCAAGGGTGAAGTCGGGAACCGAAGTGGCCTCGTCCATTCGCCGGCTGATGGTGCGCTGCAGGCGGGTGAGCGGGGTGCGCTGCCCGGCGGGCCACGCCCCGGCCTCGCGGGGCGCCGGCGGCGGCGGGGGAGCAGGCGGGGAGGGGCTGGCGACCGGCGGTGCGGAAGGGGCGGGGGGTGCGCTTGCGCCGGAGTCGAGCACGCCTTCGACATCGGCCTTCACGATGCGCCCGCCCGGTCCGGTGCCGTGCACCGTCGCGAGGTCGATGCCCTCGCGGGCAGCGATGTTCCGGGCCAGCGGCGATGCCGCCGGCCGCCCGGCCGTGGCGGAGACATCGGTGGGGGTGAATGCACTCGATATCGAGGACGCCGTGCCGTCGTCGGCAGTGGGGATGCCCGTGGCGGGCTCGGCGCTCTCGGCCCGCACGGCCTCGATCTCCTGCGTGGGGGCGTCGGGCATCTCGATGACACCGGTGACCCCCGGGTCGTCGGCCGCGGGCACCACCCCAGCGGAGTCGCCGATCTGCGCGATGGGCTGCCCCACGTCGAGCGTGTCACCCTCGGCGGCGATGATGCGCAGCACGCCCGAGTCGGGCGCCTCCACGGTCATCGTCGCCTTGTCGGTCTCGATCTCCACGAGCGGCTCGCCCTTGGCGACCTGGTCGCCGTCGGCCTTGAGCCACGAGAGCACCGTGCCCTCCTCCATGGTGTCGGAGAGCTTGGGCATGAGCATGTCGCTCACCGGGGCACCTCCCGTGCCAGGGTCGCCATGACGGCGGCCACCACGTCGTGGGGCTGGGGAATGGCAGCCTGCTCGAGGTTCTTCGCGTACGGCATGGGCACGTCGGCCGCGTTGACCCTGCGGATGGGGGCGTCGAGCATGTCGAAGCAGGCGTCGTACAGATGTGCCGCCAGCCCGGCGGCGATTCCGCACTCGGGCCAGCCCTCGTCCACCACCACCGCGCGCGAGGTGCGCGCGACGCTTGCGGCCAGGGTGTCGAGGTCGAGCGGCCGGAAGGTGCGGGGGTCGATGACCTCCACCTCGATGCCCTGTGCCGCCAGCTGCTCGGCGGCGGCAAGCGCCACCCACACCATGCGCGAGTGGGCGATGACCGTGCAGTCGCGGCCCGGCCTGCGCACCACGGCCCGGCCGAAGGGGATGAGGTCGTCCTCGCCGCCCACGGGGCCCTTCTTGCCGTAGAGGCCCTCGCTCTCGAGGAAGATCACCGGGTCGTCGTCGCGGATGGCCGTCTTCAGCAGGCCCTTGGCGTCCTCCGGCGTGGCCGGCACCACCACCTTGAGCCCGGGCACGTGCGTGAACATGGCCTCGAGGGAGTGCGAGTGCTGTGCCGACAGCTGGTGGCCGGCGCCGCCCGGCATGCGGATGACCATGGGCACCGGCACCTGCCCGCCGAACATGTAGTGGATCTTCGACGCGTTGCTGACGATCTGGTCCATCGCCACCAGTGCGAAGTTCACCGTCATGATCTCGATGACCGGGCGCAGGCCGGCCATCGCGGCGCCGATTCCCAGCCCGGTGAATCCGGCCTCGGTGATGGGGGTGTCGACCACCCGCTGCTCCCCGAACTCCTTCAGCAGGCCGCGCGTCACCTTGAAGGCGCCGTCGAAGTGGCCGATGTCCTCGCCCATGAGGAACACCGACTCATCGCGGGCCATCTCCTCGCGCAGCGCCTGGTTCAGCGCGTCGCGGTAGGTCACCTCTGCGGGCGCCGTGCTCATGGCCTCACCAGGGCGCTGCCCCGCGGGTCGTCGTTCCAGGGCTGCGCGTACACGTTGCGGGCCAGCTCGGCCACCGGCACCTCGGGCCCCTGCTCGGCGTAGGCGGCGGCATCATCCACCACCTGCTGCACCTCGGTGTGCATGGCGGCGATGTCGTCGGCGCCCATGATTCCCTCGCCCAGCAGAACCCGCTCGAACGTGACAAGCGGGTCGCGGGCCTGCCAGCGCTCCTTCTCCTCGGACGACCGCACGGTGTCGGGGTCGCTCATCGAGTGCCCCTTGTACCGGTAGGCCAGCAGCTCCACGCAGGCGGGCCGGCCGTCCTCACGGGCGAGCCGCGCGGCCTCCGACACCGCTGCCCGCACCCCCAGCACGTCCATGCCGTCCACCTTCCACGACTCGATGTCGTAGGCGGCCGCGCGCGGGAAGAAGTCGTCCACCGCCGCGGCGCGCTCCACCGGTGTGCCCATGCCGTACTGGTTGTTGAGGATGAGGAAGACGATGGGCAGGTCCCACAGCCCGGCCATGTTGAAGCACTCCGACACCACGCCCTGGTTGGCCGCTCCCTCGCCGAACATGGTCACGGCCACCTGGTCGCCACCGCGGTACTTCGCCGCCCAGGCGAGACCCACGGCCAGCGGCACTGCCCCTCCCACGATGCCGTAGCCGCCGTAGAACGACCGGCCGAGGTCCATCAGGTGCATCGAGCCACCGCGGCCCCCGCAGATCCCGGTGGCCCTGCCCAGCAGTTCGGCCATGATCGCCCGCGGGTCGCTGCCCCGGGCCAGCGCCTGCCCGTGCTCGCGGTAGGTGGAGGTCAGGGGGTCGTCCGGCCGCAGCGCGCTGACCGTGCCCACGATGGCCGCTTCCTCGCCGATGGCCAGGTGCAGGAACCCGCCGATGCGCCCGGCCATGTACTCCTCGGACGCCTTCTCCTCGAACCGCCGTATCAGCGTCATGGTGCGGAACATGTCGCGCATCTCGTCAGCCGACGCCAGCGGGGCGGGCGAGGTGCTCATGGACGCTGCTCCAGGTGAAGTTCGACCACGGTCACATCACGCCAGTCGTCGCCCACGCGACCGTGCGCGCGGTGCGTGCCGACCTGCCGGAACCCCCGCCCGGTGGCGAGGGCCAACCCGGCGTCGTTGCCCTCGAGGATCATCCCCACCAGCTTCCAGTAGCCGAGCGCGGGTGCCTCGTCCACCAGGTGGTCCAGCATGGTCCGGCCCACGCCCTGCCCGCGGGCGCCCTCGCCCACGTACACGGTGTACTCGGCCACGCCGTCGTACCACGAGCGGTGCGAGAAGGGGGCCAGCGCCGACCACGCCAGCACATCGCCGTGGTCGTCCAGCACCCACACCGGCGCGCGGTCACCGCGCGCCGCCAGCCACGATGCCCGCTCACCGGCATCGTGGGGTCCTCGGGCGAAGGTGGCCACGCCGCTGGCGATGGCCTCGTCGTAGATCTCGCCGATGGCGCCGGCATCCCGGCCCTCGGCCCTGCGGATGAGGCGCGCGCGCGACGACACGCCCGTCAGCATAGAGCGGCGTGCCGTCGGGCGGGCGGTGGTCATGGCCTCTCCACCCCCGCCGGGCGGTCCTGCAGGGTGAGGGCGACCGTGCGCTCCTGGCCGTCACGCCGCACCGTCACCGTGATGCGATCGCCCACGCGCCGGCTGGCCACCGCCCGGCTCACGTCGGCCATGTCGGTGACCGGTCGGCCGTTGACCGCCACGATGAGGTCGGCGCCACGTGGCACGTCGGCGTTGGGGTCCCGCGCGGCCACGATCCCGGCCTTCCGGGCCGGGCCATCCTCGACGGTCTCGGCAACCAGCACTCCCCGAGTGCCCTTCAGGTCGAGCGTTTCGGCCAGCGCCGGGGTGAGCTCGCGACCCGTGATGCCGATCCATGCATGCCTCGGCGTGCCCTCGTTGATGATCGACTCGGCGATGGGCTCCAGGGTGTCGATGGGCACGGCGAAGCCGATGCCGACGTTGCCACCGGTCTGGCTGGCGATCTGCGTGTTCATGCCGATGACCCGGCCCGCGATGTCGAAGAGCGGGCCGCCCGAGTTGCCCTGGTTGATGGCCGCGTCGGTCTGGATGACGTTCTGGATGGCGAAGCCGCTGGGCGACTCGATCCTGCGCTCCAGGGCCGACACGATGCCGGTGGTCGCGGTGCGCTCGTAGCCGTACGGGTTGCCGATGGCCACGACCTCCTGGCCCACCACCAGCCCGGCGCTGTCGCCCAGGGCCACGGGCCGCACGCCCGCGGGCACCTCGTCGACCTTCAGCACCGCGAGGTCCGTCGAGTTGTCCACGCCCAGCACGCGGGCCTTCTCCCTGGTGCCGTCCGAGAACGTCACGGTGATGGCATCGCCCCCGTCCACCACGTGCGCGTTGGTGAGGATGTGCCCCTTCCGGTCGATCACGAAGCCCGA
>CAZIQQ010000001.1:9223-58123 GCA_964541555.1 uncultured Bifidobacterium sp.
CCACCACGTGCGCGTTGGTGAGGATGTGCCCCTTCCGGTCGATCACGAAGCCCGATCCGAACCCGCCGCCGCCGCTTCCGTCGCTCACCGCCACCAGCACCACGGCGGGCGATTCGCGCTTCACGAGTTCGGCCACCGACAGGGCGGGCGCCCCGCCCCCGGACGTCGCCTGTCCCTCGGCCTCTGCGGCGGCCACCGATGCGTTGGGGGCGCTGGCCACCATGGTGCCCGCCGATTCGCGGATGATCGTGGTGCCGCCGCCGAAGCCCACGGTGGCGCCCACCACTCCCAGCGCCACGCCGGCGCCGATCACGGCGGGCAGGGCGAGGGCCGCGATGCGGCGTGCGGGCGAGGGGCGCGGGGGCGGGTCGGGGGTGATGCGGTCGTTGTCCATGCGCACTTTGTACCGCGTGATCTTTAGGGCCGCGTTAGGACCGGTACCATCGCCGCATGGCCGAGCGCGTACTCGTGGTCGATGACGAGAAGTCCATCCGGAGGGTCGTGGAGTACGCCCTCGAGGAGGGTGGCTTCGAGGTGCTCTCCGCCGGGCGCGGCGACGACGCCCTGGAGATCATCGAGAAGGAGCCCGTCGACCTGGTGGTGCTCGACCTCATGCTGCCGGGCATCGACGGCATCGAGGTATGCCGCCGCATCCGCGCCACGCGCAACGTGCCCATCATCATGCTGTCGGCCCGCGATGACGAGGTCGACAAGGTGCTCGGGCTCGAGATGGGCGCTGACGACTACGTGACCAAGCCGTTCTCGCCGCGCGAGCTGGTGTCCCGCGTGAAGGCCAACCTCCGTCGCGCCCGCGTGGTTCCGGTGCAGGAGGACCCCGTCCGGGTGGGCGACATCGAGGTCGACCCGGCCGCCCGCACGGTCACGCGCGACGGCGAGGACATCCCGCTCACGTTCTCGGAGTTCGAGATCCTCCTCAAGCTGATGAAGTCGCCCCGCCGCGTCTTCACGCGCGAGGAGCTCATGGACCACCTGTGGAACGGGTCGTTCTACGGCGATCTCCGAAGCGTCGACGTCCACGTGCGCCACCTGCGCCAGAAGGTCGAGCGCGACCCCGCGAACCCGGTGCTCATCCGCACGGTCCGCGGGGTCGGCTACGCGCTCGGGCGGGAGGACGGGGCACCCGAGTGAGTCGCCCCAGGGGCAGGACCGGGCTGCAGACCTGGCTCATCGGCTCCTTCATCACGCTGGGCGTGGCGGCAAGCCTGCTGATGTTCCTGGTGCTGCTGCCGACACTCGAGGGCAGCATCGTGACCGGCGCCACCGAGCGCACCTCGCAGGCCACCGTGGGCGTGCTCGAGGACCTCTCCGAGGTACCCGGAGCCGGGTACGGGCTCACCGACGCCGAGGGCGACGCCTACGTGCGGCGCCTGGCGTCTGAGGCGCGCGGCGCCGCCCGGTACCTGGACATCGCCACCGGCTGGCACGGCGCCGACCTCTCGGCCGCACCCGGGGCGTTCCCCGCCGATGAGCTCACGCCCGAGGGCGACCTGGCCGACAAGTCGTTCTCGGCCGACCCGGTGCGGGTGCGGGTGGCCGAGGGCCCGGAGAACCAGCGCACGGTCTTCTCGGCGGTGCGGGTGACACAGGGCGGCAACGTGGTGGGCATCGCCGAGGTCGCGGTGCCCGTGCCACCGCCCACGGCCGAGATCGGCGCGCTGCAGCGCCGCGTGCTCTTCGCGGTCATCATGGTGCTGCTCCTGGCCACCGCCGGGGGCATCGTGATGTCGCGCATCCTCGGCCGGCGCATCGGAAGGGTGGCCAGCACCGCCGCCAGCCTGTCGGCGGGCGACCTCTCGGCCCGCGCCCCGGAGATGTCCCCCCGCGAGGTCGCCACCCTGGCCGGCGGGCTCAACCGCATGGCCGAGCGGGTGCAGGACCTCATCGGCACCGTCACGGGCGAACGCGACCGTGCCCGCACGCTCGTGGCAGGCCTCGCCGAGGGCGTGCTGCTCATCGACCCCGACGACCAGGTGGTGGTGGCCAACGACGCCGCCGTGCGCATGACCGGGCTGGGCCCGGGTGGGCAGGCGATGCGCGGCGACCTCGACCCGGTGCTGGCCGACCTCGTGGCGCGCGCCCGGTCCGATGGCGCGCCCGTGGACGAGGCCGAGATCACCACCCCCGGGGGCGGCGCGCTCGCGGTGGGCGCGGTGGCGCTTTCCGAGCCCACGGGCGCGGTGGTGCTGACCTTCCGCGACGTCACGCAGGAGCGCGCGCTTGCCCGTACCCGCCGCGATCTCGTGGCGAACGTGTCGCACGAGCTGAAGACCCCCGTGGCGGCCATCAGGGGATTCCTCGAGTTGATGGAGGACGACTCGATGCCCCCGGAGGCCCGCCGCGAGTTCGTGGGCCTGATGAGCGCCGAGGCCGCGCGCCTGCAGCGCCTGGTCGACGAGCAGCTGCAGCTGGCGCGCCTCGATGCCGGTGCGCTGCCCATGAGGGTCGAGGGAATCGACCTGGCGGCGGTGGTGCGCGCGGCCGCGCGGCCCCGCGCGGTGCTGGCCGAGCGCGAGGGCGTGTCGCTCGAGGTGCAGGCGCCATCGCCCGTTCCCATGGACGGTGACCCCGAGCGCCTCGAGCAGCTGCTGCTGATCCTCCTCGACAACGCGGCCCGCCACACCCCGGCGGGCGGTTCGATCACGGTGGAGGCCCACGTGGAGGGCGGGGACGCCGTGATGTCGGTGGCCGACACCGGCGAGGGCATACCCCCCGAGGCCATCGACAGCGTGTTCGACCGCTTCTACCGGGCCGACGCCGCCCGCCAGCGCGACGACCGCCAGGGCGCCGGACTGGGGCTGGCCATCGCGAGGGGTCTCGCGCATGCGCACGGCGGCGACATCTCCGTGGCATCGCGTCCCGGGGATGGCACGGTCTTCACGGTGCGGCTGCCGCGCGACGCAGGGGTAGTCTCACCCGCATGACGCAGCCCATCGCACTCGTCACCGGCGCCGGGCGCGGCGTGGGCCGTGCCACTGCCCAGCGCCTGGCCCGCGGCGGCTACTCGGTGGTGGCCGGCGTGCGCGACATGACCCGCGCACGCGACGACTACGGCGATCAGCCGGGCATCACGCTGGTGCAGCTCGACGTCACCGTGCCCGACCAGGTGCGGCAGGCCGCCGCCATCGCCACCGACCTCGCCGGGGGCGGGGCCATCGACGTGCTGGTGAACAACGCCGGCTACGCGATGATGGGCCCGCAGGAGAACGGCGACCTGCAGGTGGCCCGCGAGATGTTCGAGACCAACGTGTGGGGCGCCGCCGCCATGGTGCAGGCCCTCGCGCCGGCCATGCGCACGGCACGCAGGGGCACCATCGTCACCGTGTCGTCCATCGGCGCGCGGCTGTCCAACCCGCTTGTCGGCTTCTACCACGCGTCGAAGTACGCCCTCAGCGCGCTGTCGGAGGCCCTGTCGGTGGAGATGGCGCCATTCGGCGTGCGCGTGGTGATGATCGAGCCCGGGATGATCGACACCGACTTCCCCAGCGCCACGCGCCTCACCGGTGACGTCACCGACCCCGACTCCCCGTACGCCCCGCTCTTCGCCGATCTCCGTGCGGGCTTCGGCACGTGGCGCGAGCGGCCCGACGCCAGCACCGGCGAATCGTGCGCCGAGGCCATCTGGGATGCCATTCACGCCGACCCCCCGCCCATTCGCGTGGTGGTGGGCGACGACGCCGCCGAGCTCGACCGGGCAATCCGCACGTCGGCCGACGATGCGGAGTTCCAGGAGCGCCTGCGCGGCTTCCTGCAGCTCGACTGGGCCCCTGCGCCCCCGGCCGGGCGCGACTGATGCGCGTGGTGGTCGCGCCGGCGCCGTTCAAGTCGGCGCTCGGTCCGGCCGACGCGGCGGCGGCGATGGCCGTGGGCGTGCAGTTAGCGGGTGCCGAGGCCGTGCGGGTTCCCGTGGCCGACGGCGGTGAGGGCACGCTCGACGCCCTGGTGTCGGCCGCGGGTGGACGACTGGTGGAGGCCCCGGCGCGTGACCCGCTGGGGCGTGCCATCACCGCGCAGTTCGGCCTGCTGCCCGACGGCACGGCGGTGGTGGAACTGGCCCGGGCGTCGGGGTACGAGCTGCTGTCCGACCACGAGCGCGACCCCGAGGCCACCGGCACGGCGGGCACCGGTGACCTGATGCGGGCCGCGCTGGACGCGGGCTGCACGCGCATCGTCGTGGGCGTGGGCGGCAGTGCCACCACCGACGGCGGGCTGGGCATCGCCATCGCGCTGGGCGCGCGCGCCCTGGACGACAACGGGGAGGACCTCGCGGGTATCGGCGCGGCCCTGCTGCGCGTGCGTGCGGTCGACCTCGCGGGCCTCGACCCGCGCATCGCCACCACGCCGATCGAGGTGGCGTGCGACGTCAGCAGCCCGCTCGTGGGGCCGGAGGGCGCTGCCCGGGTGTTCGGGCCGCAGAAGGGCGCCACCCCCGACGCCGTGGAGCGGCTCGACGAGGGGCTGGCCAACCTCGCCGCGGTGCTGGCGGCCCAGGGCCTGCCCGACGTCTCTGACGTGCCGCGAGCGGGCGCGGCGGGAGGCGCGGCGGGCGGGATGGCCGCCATGCTGGGCGCCCATCTCACCGACGGCGGTGCGTTGGTCACCGCCGCCGCCGGGCTGGCGGCCGCGCTGGAGGGCGCTGATCTGTGCCTCACCGGGGAGGGCCGCCTGGACTCCCAGACCCTCACGGGCAAGGCGCCCGCCGCGGTGGCGGCCGCGTGTGCCCGGGCGGGCGTGCCCTGCGTAGGGCTCTTCGGGCAGGTGGACGTTCCACCGGGCATCGCGCGCCGCATGGGGCTGGTGGCCGCCCTGCCCATCGGGCGCGCCGTGCGGCCCCTGCCCGACGCCCTCGCGGCGACGGCCGACGACCTGGCCGCCGCCGCGGCGTCGGTGGTGGCGCTCAGGGCGCGCGCCTGACGCACGCACGCTGGTAGGGTCGCCGGTCGTGAGCCAGAACCTCAAGGGCCTCGTGCTGTCGGGTGGCGCCGGCACGCGCCTTCGCCCCATCACCCACACATCCGCCAAGCAGCTGGTGCCGGTGGCCAACAAGCCGGTGCTGTTCTACGGGCTCGAGGCCCTGCGCGACGCCGGAATCCGCCAGGTGGGCATCATCATCGGCGACACCGGCGACGAGATCCGCGAGGCCGTGGGCGACGGATCGACCCTTGGCATCGAGGTCACGTTCATCCCGCAGTCGGCGCCGCTCGGCCTGGCCCACGCCGTGCTGACCGCCGAGGAGTTCCTGGGCGACGACCCGTTCGTGATGTACCTGGGCGACAACCTGTTGCGCGACGGCATCACGCCGCTGGTCGAGCAGTTCCGGGCCTCCGACCCCGATGCGATGATCCTGCTGCAGCAGGTATCCAACCCCTCGTCGTACGGCGTGGCGGTGCTGGACGGCGACCGCGTGGTGAACCTGGAGGAGAAGCCCCGTCAGCCGAAGAGCGACCTGGCGCTGGTGGGGGTGTACATGTTCACCCCGGCCATCCTCGACGCCGCGAAGAAGATCGAGCCCTCGCCCCGCGGCGAGCTGGAGATCACCGACGCCATCCAGTACCTGATCGACCAGGGCATGCGGGTGGAACCCCACGTGGTGACCGGCTGGTGGAAGGACACCGGCAAGGTCGAGGACATGCTCGAGGCCAACCAGCTCATCCTCGACGTCATCGAGCCGCGCATGGACGGCGAGCTGGTGGACAGCGACATCGAGGGCCGCGTCATCGTGGAGAAGGGCGCGCGGCTGGTGAACAGCCACGTGCGCGGCCCGGCGGTGATCGGACGCGACTCTCTGGTCGAGAACGCCTACATCGGCCCGTACTCCTCGATCTCCACCGGATGCGTGGTGCGCCGCGCCGAGATCGAGCACTCGATCCTGCTCGAGCGCGTGCACGTGGAGGACCTCGACGCGCGCGTGGAGAGCAGCCTCATCGGCCGTGACGTCACGATCTCGCGCACCGACGCCAAGCCCCGCGCCTACCGGTTCGTGCTGGGCGACTCGTCGGTGATCGGCCTCACCTGAGGGCGTGGCGGTGAGGGCGCTCGTCATCGGGCATCGCGGCATGCTCGGCACCGACCTGATGGCCCACCTGGCGGAGGAGGGCCACGACGCCGTGGGGCTCGACCTGCCCGAGATCGACATCACCGATCGCCGCCAGGCGATGCGCCGGGTGTCGGAGGCCGCGCCCGACGTGGTGTTCCATCTTGCGGCGTGGACTGACGTGGACGGGGCCGAGGAGCACGAGGAGCAGGCGCTGGTGGTGAACGGCGAGGGCACGCGCAACGTGGCCATCGCCGCCCGCGACGCCGGCGCCGCGCTGGTGGCCGTGAGCACCGACTACGTGTTCCCCGGCACGGGGGGTCCGTACCAGGAGGACTCCGCCACCGATCCCATCCAGGCATACGGCCGCACCAAGCTGGCCGGCGAGCGCCTGGCCGAGCTGGAGTACCCCGAGGGCACGCGCATCGCGCGCACCGCGTGGCTGTATGGCGCCCACGGCAGGAACTTCGTCGACACCATGATCGGCCTGGCCGAGGGGCGTGACCACGTGGACGTGGTGGCCGACCAGGAGGGGTGCCCCACCTGGACCCGCGATCTCTGCCCGGCGCTGGTCGAGGTGGCCACGCTGCCGCCCGGCGTGTACCACACCGCCGGAGGGGGCAGCACCACGTGGGCGGGGTTCGCCCGTGAGGCCTTCCGACTGGCGGGCGTGCAGTGCGAGGTGCGCGACACCACGACCGAGGCCTTCGCGCGCCCCGCGCCCCGCCCGGCGGTGAGCGTGCTCGAGGTGACCCAGGAGGGAGCTCCGCGGCTGCGCGCGTGGGAGGATGCCCTGGCCGACTACGTCAGGGAGCGATCGTGAAGGTCCTCGTCACAGGCGGTTGCGGGTTCATCGGGTCCGAGGTGCTGCGCGTGGCCATCGGGCACGGCCACGATGTCGTGAACCTGGACAAGCTCACGTACGCCGGCAACACGGCGAACGTGGCCGAGCTCATGGGCGACCCGCGGTACTCGTTCATCCACGGCGACATCGCCGACCCCGAGGTGGCCGCGCGCGCGGTGGACGGCTGCGAGGTGGTCATCAACCTGGCCGCCGAGAGCCACGTGGACCGATCGCTGCACAACCCCACCGAGTTCATCGAGACCGACGTGGTGGGCACCGCCACGCTCATCATGGCGGCGCGAAAGGCCGGCGTGCGCCGGTTCGTGCAGGTGAGCACCGACGAGGTGTACGGGTCGATCCCCACCGGCGCGTTCCGCGAGGACGACCCCATCCGTCCCTCGTCGCCCTACTCGGCCAGCAAGGCGGGCGGCGACCTGCAGGCCCTGGCGATCCACCACACCTTCGGGTACGACATCGTCATCACGCGCGGGTCGAACACCTATGGCCCCCGCCAGTACCCCGAGAAGCTCGTACCGCTGTTCATCACCAACGCCCTCGACGGCCTGCCGCTGCCCGTGTACGGCGACGGCCAGCAGGTGCGCGACTGGATCCACGTGCGCGACCACGCAGAGGGCATCTGGTTCGCCATGGAGAACGGCGAGGCCGGCCAGGTGTACAACGTGGGCGGCGGGAACGAGTGGCCGAACCTGGAGATCACCCGGCGCATCCTCGCCCACACCGGAGCCTCGGACGATCTCATCACCTACGTCGAGGACCGTCCCGGCCACGACCGCCGCTACGCGCTGGACACCTCGAAGATGCGCGCCATGGGGTGGTCGCCGCAGGTGGACTTCGACGCGGGGCTCGCGTCGACGGTCGAGTGGTACCGCGACGGCCGTCCCTGGTGGGAGCCCATCAAGAGCGGTGAGTACGCCGAGTGGTACTCGAAGAACTACGCCGGGCGCACCTCCTAGCGCGCGCCTACCGGATGCGCAGGCGGGTGGGGTAGGTCGACCAGTACCGCATGCCGGTGGTGGCATCGCGGATCTGGGCGAACACGGTGAGCACCGAGCCGCGGCGGTGCTCGTGGCGGTGCTCCACCGCGTAGGCCCCGCAGCGCGACCTCATGATGCGCGATCGGGCCCTCGAGTAGTGCCAGGCGCCACCCGATTGGGCGGAGCGGAAGCCGGTGACCACCCTGTGGCCCACGCCGCCCGATTGGCACCACCTCATGGTGAGCCGGGTCCACCGGGTGCCGGCGATCTGCCTGGCGGTGAGGGACGTGACCTCGGGCAGGCTGACCCGGGGGTCGCCGCCCGAGCGAACCCAGTCGATCCACGTGCTGTAGGTGCCCACGTGGGTGTAGGCGGTGGGCGCGGAGTTGTCGCAGCCCTCCGGACCGAACGAGACGATCCCGATCAGGATGCCCTGGTTCTCGAGCGGCCCACCGCTGTCGCCCCAGCAGGCTGCCGCCTCGTTGGTGAAGGGCATGGTGCCGCAGATGGTGCCCCATGGCGCGCCCAGCGACCTGCACTGCGCAGGCGTGGATACCGAGATGAGCCCGGTCAGCAGGGTGTCGCTGCCGGTGGGCGCCTGCACGGTGGCGCCCCAGCCCGATACCCACCCGGTTCCCGCATACGAGGCCCGCGGCCCGCGCTGGTAGCGCTCCTCTGCCGGGCTGATCGATGCCGGCACGGGGCGCGTGAGGTGCACGAGCGCCAGGTCGTGGCCCCACCTGCGCGGGTCGTAGAGGGGGTATTCGGCGATGGCGTCGATGGCGTAGCGGTCACCCGGCGTGATGGTGGACAACTGCGTGCGGCCCACGGCCACGTCGACCTGATCCGGCCTCGCCCCGTGCACGCAATGCGCCGCGGTCAGAACCCACTGCGGGTCGAGCAGCGTGCCCGTGCAGTACTGCCCCGCCCGGGCACCTTCGGCGCCGACCTCGAGCAGGGCCACCACGTGGTCGCCGGTGCCCGCGTCGGCCGGGGTGCCCCCGACCACCGCCCAGCCGCCGCCGGCCGGCCACAGTGCCAGCACCCCCGCCAGCACTGCGAGAAGGCGCCACATGCGGGTGACGCTAACAGCGGATCAGCGCGCGGCGGACCCCCCCGCGTGCATCCCATCCCCATGGGGGGGCTCGTCCTCTCCGCGGGTCGCGATGAGCGACACGACGATCGAGATCGCGAGCGCCCCGATGATCACCGACAGCGACAGCCAGATGGGCAGCTTGCCCACCGGGGTCTCCGAGAGGATCAGCTTGAGGCCGGCGAATGCGAGCAGGAACGCCAGCCCGTAGTGCAGGTAGGTGAACCTGCGCAGCAGCCCGGCCAGGCAGAAGTACAGCGCCCGCAGGCCCAGCACGGCCATGGCGATGGATGCCCACACGATGAACGTGTTGGTGGTGATGGCCAGCACCGCCGCCACCGAGTCGATGGCGAAGATGAGGTCGCTCGACTCGATGGCCACCAGCGCCACCAGCAGCATGGTGGCGCCCACCCTGCCATTGATGCGGGTGAGGAACTTCCCGCCCTCATAGCCGTCGCTCACGGGCATGACGCGGCGCATCAGCCGCACCATGGGGTTGTTGTCGGGGTCCTTCGGCTGGTCGTGGCGGAAGGCCATGTGCCAGCCGGTGTAGATGAGGAACACGCCGAACAGGTAGGCGGTCCAGAAGAAGGCCTCAAGCAGTCCCGAGCCCACGAAGATGAACACCAGGCGCATCAGCAGCGCCCCGATGACCCCCCAGAACAGCACGCGGTGCTGGTACCGCTCGGGCACCGCGAAGTAGCCGAAGATCAGGGCGAAGATGAAGACGTTGTCCACCGACAGCGCCTTCTCGATGAGATACGCCGAGTAGTACGTGGCCGCGGCGTCGCCGCCCTGCCACCACAGCAGCACCAGTCCGAAGCCCAGCCCCGCGGCGATCCAGATGGCGCTCCAGATGGCGGCCTCGCGGAATGACACCACGTGGTCATCACGGTGGAGGAAGAGGTCGATGGCCAGCATCACCACGATGGCTCCGCCGAGGGCGAACCACGCCCACAGGGGCACTGCGAAATCCAGGGCCTCGTTCAACGCCGCACAACCTCCGCTCGATCAATGGATGTCGAGCCGAGGTCTCTCCCACCCCGTGAGGGGCGGCGCGGCCGGGACGAAGGTCCGTAGTGACGACCGCGCGCTTGCGGGGTACTCCCCTAGGCGCCCCGCAGGCTACTGGTTCCCGAGCAGTTCCTCTTCGGGAACGTCACGCCACACGCGCGCGGGAAGGCCGGCCACCAGCTTGCCGGCCGGGATGTCCTTGGTCACCAGGGCGCCGGCGGCCACGAAGGCCTCCTCGCCGATCTCGATGCCGGGGAGGATCACCACGCCGCCGCCGATGCGCGCCGCCCTGCGGATGGTCGCGCCCCTCAGCAGGCCGTGGCGGGCCTCGGTGCGCCCCATGAAGTTGTCGTTGGTGGTCGTGACGCACGGGGCGATGAAGACGTCATCCTCGAGCGTGGACAGGCGGGTGATGTACGAGTTGCTCTGGATCGAGCACCGTGAGCCGATGTCCACCTGGTTCTCGATGCACACGCCACGGCCCACGCCGCAGTCCTCGCCGATGGTGACGTTCTCGCGCACGAAGGCCTGGTCGCCGATGACCGTGCGCGCGCCGATGGTGCTGCCCGCGAACACCACGGCGCCCGAGCACACCGTGACGGCCTCGCCCAGCACCAGGCCGGGCAGGTCCTTCTTTCTGGCGGTCGAGCGGCTGGCCAGCTTGGGCGTCTTGCCCAGCACCACGTTGTCCTGGATCACGCAGCCCGCGCCGATGACGGTGCCCGCGTGGATCACCACGTTGGCGCCGATCTCGGCGTCGTCGGCGATCTGCACGCCCTCGCCCAGCACCAGGTTCTCGCGGCTCATCGGGATGCCCCCTCCAGGGTGATGGGTCGGCCGCCCTCCGAGAGGGATCGGTCCATGGCCTCGAGCACGTCCACGGTGGCCAGGCCGGCCCAGGCGTCTGCGATGGGCGCGTTGCCGGTGCGGATGCAGTCGAGGAAGTGCTGGCACACGAGCCTGAGCGGCTCGGCACCGTCGATCTTGGGGCTGAAGATGTCGCCGGAGCGCACCTGGATGTACTCGCCGTACTCACCGGTGCGCGGCACGGGCCCCTTGTCGTACACGGTGATCTTGCGCTCGCTCTCCATGTCGTCGAACACGACCATGCGCTCCGAGCCGATCACCGTCATGCGGCGCATCTTGTGGGGGTCGAGCCACGACAGGTGCAGGTGGCCGATGACCCCGCTCTCGAAGAGGATGCGCCCGAACACGACGTCCTCCACGCCCTCCTGCAGGTAGCAGGCACCGGTGGCCGACACCTCGACCGCCCGCTCGCCCACGATGTGCAGCATCACGCTGATGTCGTGCGGCCCGAGGCTCCACAGGGCGTTCTCGTCCTTGCGCACGATGCCGAGGTTCAGCCGGTTGCCGTAGAGGTAGTGCACGTCGCCCAGATGGCCGGTGTCGACCAGCTCCTTCACCTTGGTGACACCGGGGTGCAGCACCAGCAGGTGGTCCACCATGCAGGTGACGCCCGCGGCCTCGGCGGCCTCGGCCACGGCACGGGCATCGGCCGCGGTCAGCGCCAGGGGCTTTTCCACGAACACATGCTTGCCGGCGGCGATGGCCTTCAGGGCAAGGGCGGCATGGGTGGGAACCGGCGTGGCGATGACCACCGCGTCGGTCTCGGGGTCGGCCAGCACCTCGTCGAGGTCCGTGGTGAACCTCGTGCGCGGGAAGGCCGAGCGGTGGCGGTCGAGCAGGCCCTCGTCCAGGTCGCAGGCCCAGCGCAACTCGGAGCCCTCGATGCGGTCGAAGTTGCGGGCCAGGTTGGGGCCCCAGTACGACATGCCCACCACCGCCACGCGCAACGGCGTCACAGGGTCCACACGTTCTCCCCTCGCGGAACAGCGTTGCGGAAGTCCACCACGAGCCGGCTCAGGTCGGCCACGCGCTGCCAGTCGATTCCCGAGTGCGCGGTCACCACCACCACGGCGTCCGCGGCCGCGAGCGCCTCGTCGGTCAGGTCCACGCCGGTCATCGCCACGTCGAGCCCGTGCCCGGCCTCCAGCTCGGGCACGTGCGGGTCGTGGTAGGTCACGTTCGCGCCGCGCTCGAGCAGCAGCGAGATCACCTTGAGGGCGGGGCTCTCGCGCATGTCGTTCACATCGGCCTTGTAGGCCACCCCGATCACCAGCACGTCCGAGCCCTTGAGCGACTTCTCGTGCTCGTTGAGCGCCCGTGCCAGCTTGGCCACGCAGAAGTAGGGCATCTGCGAGTTGACCTTGCCCGCGAGCTCGATGAACTCGGTGTGGAAGTCGTACTCGCGCGCCTTCCACGTGAGGTAGAAGGGGTCGATGGGGATGCAGTGGCCGCCCAGGCCCGGGCCGGGGCGGAAGGGCATGTAGCCGAAGGGCTTGGTGGCCGCGGCGTCGATGACCTCCCACACATCCACGCCCATGCGGTCGCACAGCACCGCGGTCTCGTTGACCAGCGCGATGTTCACGCTGCGGAAGACGTTCTCGAGGATCTTGGTCATCTCGGCCACCTCGGGGGTGGACACCGGAACCAGCGTGTCGAACGCCAGGCCGTAGACGCCGAGCACCTTCTCGGTGCACGCCGGGGTGAGGCCGCCCACCACCTTGGGGGTCGACCGGGTGGTCCAGTCCTCGCGACCCGGGTCCACGCGCTCGGGGCTGAAGGCCAGGTGGAAGTCCCTGCCCGCGGTGAGCCCGTACTCCTCGAGCAGCGGCGCGAGCTCATCGCGGGTGGTGCCGGGGTAGGTGGTGCTCTCGAGCACCACCACCTGGCCGCGCTGCAGGCGCGGGGCGATGTCGCGGGCGGCGCCCAGCACTGCCCCGAGGTCGGGCTCGCGGTGCTCGTTCAGCGGCGTGGGCAGGCAGATGATGATGGCCTCGAGCGCCGGCAGCTCGTCCAGGTCGGTGCTCGCGCGCAGCGTGCCGGCCTGCACCAGCGGCGCCAGTCGCTCGGAGGGGACGTCCTCGATGTGCGAGATGCCGCGGTTGATCGCGGCCACCTTCTCGTCCACGACGTCGAGGCCCACCACGGGCACGCCCGCCTCGGCGAACACGACAGCCAGCGGCAGCCCGACGTAGCCGAGGCCGATGACGCCGACGCGCGGCGTGGGGGCGGTCACAGCGGACCGCCGGGGATGTTCGTTCTCGGCACAGGCAGCGGCGGTATCGTAGCCACTATGGCCGATGCGGCGCTCGCGGGGCTCCCCCGCATCGTGCGCGCGGACGACGAGGTCAGGTGGCGTGGGCAGGTGCTCACGTCGCTCGGACTCGCCGCCCTCTCGTACTGGATCATCGTCTGGCTCTTCGACGGACCCGTCGAACCACTGCCCGCGGGCGTCATCTTCCTGTCGTCACTGGTGTTCGCCTTCGTGCTCGGCGCCATCACCAGCCGTCGCCGCTTCGCCCACGGCATGCTCACCCTGCGCCCCCCCCGCTCGGTGGTGCACGAGACCATCGCCGATGCCCGCGAGCGCCGCATGCGGGCCGCCACCATCATGTTCCTCGGGGTCGGCACCCTGCTGGTGCTCGACACCCTCATCAGCGAGATCGGCGGCACGGCCGCGCTGGTGGCCGGGGTGGGCCTGGGCCTGGGCATCGTCGACCGGCTCGAGGCCCGCCGGTGGGCACTGGCCGAGGACGAGCGCGATTCGCGTATCTTCCTGATGATCCGCCCCAACGCGCTCATCGCGGGAATGGGCATCCAGGATGCCTACGCACTGCCGCGGGGCCGGTCGGCCGACGATCGCGACGGTGACCCCCCGGCCACCTTCATCTAGCCGAGCTCGGCCACCACGGCGCGCGCGATGGCGTCGGCCGCGTGGCCATCGCCGTAGTACGGCGGGCGCTCGGCGGGCATCGAGAGCCCGGCGAGCGCCGCCTGCACCTTCGCCACGTCCATTCCGGTGAGGGTGTTGAACCCGCCCTCCACTGTCTCGACCCACTCGGTGGTGTCGCGCAGGGTCACGCACGGCACGCCGTGGAAGTAGGCCTCCTTCTGCACCCCGCCCGAGTCGGTGACCACGGCCTCGGCACCCATGAGCAGGCTGGTGAAGTCGAGGTAGCCGACGGGCGGCGCCAGGATGAGCCCCGGCACCGCCTGCAGGGCATCCCAACGGCCGCCGGCCTGCAGCTTCGCCCGGGTGCGCGGGTGCACGGGGAAGATCGCCGGGCGCCCCAGCGACGACAGCACCCGCACCATGGCATCGAGTGCATCGGGGGTGTCGGTGGCGGCCGCACGGTGGATCGTCACCAGCAGGTAGCCGCCGGGCTCCAGCCCGTGGGCCGCCGGGGCGTTCCGGTGCTCGGCCAGCGGGGCGAACATGCGGCCGGCATCGAACATGACGTCGCCCACCAGGTGCACGCCGCGCGTGATGCCCTCGGCCGCCAGGTTGTCCACGGCCTGGCGGGTGGGGCACAGCAGGACGTCGGACAGGTGGTCGGTGACCACCCGGTTCTGCTCTTCCGGCATGGTCTTGTCGAACGAGCGGAGGCCGGCCTCCACGTGCGCCAGGGGGATCCCGCACTTGGCCGCCACCAGCGCGCCCGCGAGCGTGGTGGTGGTGTCGCCGTACACCAGCACGGCATCGGGCTTCTCATCGCGCACCACATGCTCGAACCGCTCCATCATGATGGCGATCTGGTGCACGGGGGTCCCGGGCCCCACGTCGAGGGCGTGGTCGGGGCTGGGGATCCCCAGCTCGTCGAAGAAGAGGTCGGCCAGCTCGGGGTCGTAGTGCTGGCCCGAGTGCACGAGGATCTCCTCCCCCTGGGCACGGAGGGCGATGCAGAGGGGTGCGGCCTTGACGAACTGGGGCCGGTTCCCCACGAGGGACACGATGCGCACGAGGGCTCCTAGAGGCCGGCGAACCCGATGGTGGCGAGTCGCTGGGTGATGCGCTCGAGGTTACCGGTGAGCACCATGATGCCCAGCACCACCATGAGCCCACCCCCGATGGCGTTCACCGCGTACCAGCGATTTCGCAGCCATTTCGATGCCGAGAGGGTCTGGGTCATGAAGATCCCGGCGAGCAGGAATGGGATCCCCAGCCCCAGCGAGTAGACGAACAGCAGCAGTGCCCCGGCGGCGGGCGACCCCGTGGGCGCGGCGTAGGTGAGGATGCTGCCGAGGATGGGCCCGATGCAGGGTGTCCAGCCGGCCGCGAAGGCGGCTCCCACGAGCCCCGCCCCCACGAGCGTCTCGGGCCGGCGTGACAGCCGCACGTGGCGGTCGGCCTGGAACCACCCCATGCGCGGCAGCACCACCATGGCGATGCCGAACACGATCAGGATGATCCCCGCGACCAGGTTGAGCACGTCGCGATCGCGGGCGAGCGAGCGGCCGATCAGCCCCGCGCTCGCCCCGAACAGGGCGAACATGACCGCGAACCCCATGACGAACGCCGCGGTGGGGCGGATGACGCCCTTCCACCGCTGCTCCACCTGGTCGGCCGGCACCCCCGAGATGAACGACAGGTACCCGGGCACGAGCGCCAGCACGCACGGCGAGGCGAACGATACGAAGCCGGCGGCGAAGGCCACGGCAAGGGATACGACGGAGAGTTGATCCACCGGCGGCCCATGGTATCCCCGCGCCGGGCCCGGGCCGGGTGATCAGCGCGGTACGGGGACCTGTGTCAGGCGGGTGCGGCGGGTCCCGCGGGCGGCTTCGTCTTGATCCACGAGTAGATGATGCTGCTGCCCAGCGTCACGACGATGATGGCCAGCGACAGCCAGATGGGCGGATGCCAGAAGTCCTTCGCCAGCATCTTGGCCCCGACGAACGCCAGCACGATGGCCAGCCCGTACGACAGGTACGGGAAGCGGTCGACCAGCCCCTCGAGCACGAAGAACAGCGACCTCAGCCCCATCAGGGCGAATGCGTTCACCGCGAACACCAGGAAGGGCTCGCGCGTGACCCCGAACGCCGCGGGGATGGAGTCGAGGGCGAACACCAGGTCGGTGCCGGCCAGCATCACCAGCACCACGGCCAGGGTCGTGTACATCATCTTGCCGTCGACCTTCACGCGGAACTTGCGCCCCTCGTAGGTTCCCGTCAGCGGCATCCGCTTCTTGAGGAACTTGAGGATTGCCGAGTCCTCGGGGTTGGCCGGCTCGTCGGCGTGCTTCAGCAGCTTCCACGCGGTGTAGATGAGGAACGCGCCGAAGATGTAGAGCACCCACTCGGCCTTTGCGATGAGCACGCCGCCCACGAGGATCGCGATGAGGCGCAACCCCAGCGCGATGAGGATGCCGATGGTCAGCACCCTCAGCTTGGCCGCCTGCGGCACCGCGAAGAAGCTGAAGAGCACGATGAACACGAACACGTTGTCCATCGAGAGCGAGTACTCGAGCAGGAAGCCCGACAGGTACTCGGTGGCGTACTTCGTGTCGAATGCGAAGCCCACCACGAATGCGAACGACAGGCCGAGGGCCAGCCACACGCCAGTCCAGATGAGGGCCGTGCGGAGGCCCATCTCCTTGTCGCCCTTCGAGATGAAGAGCAGGTCGACGGCGATGACCACGACCGTGCCGAGCACGAGCGCGATCCATGCCCAGAGAGGGACGTTCACGGGGCGGCAGTGTGGCTTACTTGGCCGCCCCGTGCCCGTCTATCGGTCACGCGAGCGCTGCGGCGCCCTCGGCCCACTCCTCCAGCGCCCGCGGCGACGTGATGGTGATGCGGGCCGCGAACGGGTCGCGCGAGGCGCCCACCCGGGTTGCCTCGACCCCGGCGCCGTCCGACAGCGGCTCGAAGGCCTCGCGCAGGTATGGGTCTGCCCGCACCAGGGTCTGGTCGTCGTTCGGTGCCTCGTACCGGTCGAGGATCGTCACGAGCGCCTCTCCCGTGCCCACCCGGGCGGCCGCGCCCACGGCGTCGTCGTCCTGCAGCAGCAGCGACAGCCGTGCGGCCCAGGCGGCGAGCTCGCGCACCTGCTGGGCCAGGCCCCCGGTGGCGTCGCGCTTGCGCGTGACGGAGATGCCGGGTCGGCCCTCCGCCAGGTCGATGGCGAAGTCGAGCTGGTGGCCCACGATCATCACGCCCGGGCCGTTCACCACGTGCGCGTAGCGCGCCACGTCGATCGGGATGCCACCCACGGCGTCCTCGCGGATGAACCGGTGGAAGGCGGGCACGACGGCCTCGGGGTCCAGCGGGGCCGGGCCGTCGAGGTACAGCTTCACCGAGATGCGGTGCGGTTCCATTCCTGTCTCCTTGCGGTCCGGTCTGCCTACTGGGTGGCCGAGGTCGCGCCGGCCATGCGGATCTGGCACTGGTGGGCGGCGTCGATGAACAGCTGCGCCTCCTCCACGAACGAACGGGCGTGCTCCTCGGTGGTCGAGGCGCCGCCGCCGGCGTGGCGGTCGAGCAGCGGACGGGCGAACTTGCCGTGCGCGAAGCGGTCCTGGAAGCGCCCGGTCTCGACGAAGCGCGCGTCGAACTCCCGCACGATCACGTCGTCCTCCTCCGGCACGTCGGGAAGCTCGGTGCGCACCAGGGCGCGCGCCGCGGTCACCATCGACCGGTACGCGCGGTCGTCTGCGCGGGCGATGTCGCCGTCCTCCAGCGCCACCTGTGCCTCGAAGGCGATGCTCTCGGCGAACGACAGCTCGAGGTCGGTCGACGAGATGACCTCGCCGGCGCACTCACCCACGCCGATGTCGCCGATCGAGAACTCGCGGGGGTTGCCCCAGTCGCTGAACAGGCCGGGGTCGTCCTCGTAGTCGGGGATCTGCTTGAGGTCCTCGATGATTGCCGCGAGGCCCTTGCGGCCGGTGCGCGCGCTCCAGTCGAGGAACGACTCGCCCGGCAGGCGGTCGGCCACGAACTGGCCCGTGATGCGGTCGACCACCTCGGGGATGCGCTTGCTGGGGATCGCGCCCACGGCCAGGCCGTACGAGCCGGCGTTGTTCTGCCACTGGCCGCCCAGCACCACCTGGAAGTGGGGCACCACCCGGCCGGCGCTCTTGCGGCTGTTGCCGAAGAAGCCGATGTCGGCCACGTGGTGCTGGCCGCACGAGTTGAAGCAGCCGCTCACCTTGATGCGCAGGCCCTTGATGGCCTCGTCGAGCTCCTCCGACCGGGCGGCCAGGCGCTCGCGCAGCTCGCCGGCAAGGCCGCGCGATGCCGAGATGCCCAGCTTGCAGGTGTCGGTGCCGGGGCACGACGTCACATCCACGATGGTCTCTGCGTAGGGGTCGGCCATGCCGATCTCCGCCAGCGCCGCGTGCAGGTCGCGCAGGTCCTCCAGGCGCACCCAGCGGAACACGATGTTCTGCTCCACGGTGGTGCGCACGGTGTCGCCCACGAAGCGGCGGGCCACGTCGGCCAGCAGCCGGGCCTGGCCCGACGCGATGTCGCCAAGCGGCAGCGGGATCGTCACCACGGCGTAGCCGGGCTGGCGCTGCAGGTACACGTTGGCCTCGCGCCAGGCGCGGAAGGCGGCAGTCGAGTCGTCGTCCTCGGCGCCGCTGTCCACCACGCGCGCGGGCTGCTCGGGCGGCAGGCCGTCGTCCAGGTGTGCCGTCCAGCGCTCGTCGTAGGGGAGGATCTCCCGCTCCTCGCGCACGAGGCGGCTGAACTCCTCGATGCCCACCTGTGCGACCAGGAACTTGATGCGGGCGCGGTTGCGGTTCTGCTTCTCGCCCAGGCGCGCGAACACGCGCGACACGGCCTGCACGGTCGGCAGCAGCTCGCCCAGCGGCACGCGCCCGGCCAGCAGCTTCGCCTGGTGCGGTGTGGTGCCGAGGCCGCCGCCCACGTAGACGTCGAACGAGTCCACGGGCTCGCCGTCGACGATGTCCGTGCGGGCGATGGCGCCCAGGTCGTGCATCATCACCAGGCCGCAGGCCTCGTCGGCGCAGCCCGAGAAGGCGATCTTGAACTTGCGCCCGAAGTCCTGGCAGTCGGGGTGGCCGAGGAGGAAGCGGAAGAGGGCCTCGGAGTGCGGGGTCACGTCGAACGACTCGGTGCGGCACACGCCCGCCAGCGGGCAGGCCGTGAGGTTGCGCACGCCGTTGCCGCAGGCCTCGCGGGTGGTCATGCCCACCGCCGCCAGCCGCCGCATGACCGTGGGCATCTCCTCGATGTGCACGTAGTGCAGCTGGATGTCCTGGCGGGTGGTGATGTGCAGGATGTGGTCCGAGTACTCCTCGGCCAGCTCTGCCAGCACGTCGATCTGCAGCGGGGTCAGGCCGCCCCACGGCACCTTGATGCGCAGCATGCCCGGTGCGTCCCACAGGGTCTCGGGGCCCTTGGTCAGGTCGCCGGAGGGGAACTCCAGGCTGCGGTGCTCCACGCCGTCGTGGCGCTGGCCGTTGTCGTAGCGCTGTCCGTAGACGCCGCGGCGAAGGCGCGTCTCGGCGAACACGCGCTCGTCGACGCGGCCGTCCTTGCGCAGCTCGACCTGTGCCTCGAAGACGTCGATCTCCTCCGCCAGGTCCGGGGGCATCTGCCCCTCCAGGCGGTCGCGCCAGCCGATCGTGCTCACCCGTGGTCTCCTCGTGGTACGCCGTCAGTACGCGCCCGGGCGGGCGCGGAGGCGGGACCCTAGAGGAAACACCGAAAAAAAGTCAAGGTTTAGAGACTTTTATTCCGGGTGTTCGGTTTGGTTTTATCGCGTGGAGGCCACCGTGCGGCCGGGGTTGCCCACTGGCTCCCAGCGCACCTGCCGCGCACCCCAGTGGTAGAGCGACCGGTATCCGAGCGCCCGGACCACGCCCAGGTTCATGTCGAGGCGCCGCTTCGACGAGAGCCCGGGGCCCCAGTCGGTCCTGCGCGCCACCACGCACCGCTTGCCCGACATCAGGCATATGCGCACATAGGCGCCGCAGGGGACGAGGTCGCTGCCCACCGTCAGGTCCATCATGCGTGTCTGCGGCAGCCCCGGGCAGAAGTTGCCCTCATCCCACGCGCTGTATGCCGACGCCTCGGTGGTGCGGTGCGGCAGCACCGCGGGAATCGCGAACGCCGGGTTCGACGCCACCGGGGCCCTCACCGGCCGTGACGCGGGGGCGGAACCTGCTGGCGATCCGGCCGGAGCCGCCGACACCGGCTGGCCGGGCATGGCAGTCGGCATCACGGCCGATGCTCCGCAGGCGAGCACGCCGGCGAACAGGGCGGATGCGGCGAGCGCGATGGCGAGGCGCTGAAGCAGGACGGTTCTCCCCGTCGGGGTGGAGGTCCGGGGTGGCGGCCCGCGCAGGCGGACGGCTCGGTGATCACGGACCCTGTCTGGGGTGGGACGGGCAATCTATCCATCCGGGGAGGGGGGTCAACCACCCAAGACCGCTCTGAGCGGGCATTTCGCAGATGCCTTTTCCCGCTGTGAGCAGGAAAACCAACCCACGCGCAGACGTCGGCACCCCCGGGCGTGCGCCGGACCGGAATCTGACCGCTCCGCGCCCCGGAACGCCGCCTTCCGGCGGCGTTCCCTTCGTACATCCTGACCCGAGTCCAGACGATGGGCCGTGTAGGGATCGAACCTACGACCTTGGGATTAAGAGTCCCCTGCTCTACCAGCTGAGCTAACGGCCCGCGGGCACGCTAGCACCACGCATGCGCGTGTGGGAAGGGGTTCAGCCGGTGGCAGCCGGCTGCTTGGCCAGCTGCTTCAGGCGGTTCCTGATGTCCGGCGCCAGTGTGTCGTCGGGCGCCAGCTGCAGGAATCGCTGGTAGGCGAGGATCGCCTGGTTGCGCTGGCCCGCCTGCTCGGCCGTCTGGCCCCAGTAGGCGAACATCTGGGCGTCCTTCGGATTGCGCGCCGTGTAGGCGGCGATCGCGGGCAGGGCCGCGCCGGGGTTGTTCTGCGCGCTCGCCACGGTGATGAGCCCGAGCACGATGTCCCCGTTGTCCGGGGCGCTGCGCGTGGCCGCCAGGGCGTCCTGCAGCGCCTGCGGGTCGTTCGGGTTCACCGCGACGCGCGCCTGCGCCAGCGTCGATTGCGCCTCGGCGAGGTCGGTACGCGCCTGGGCGAGGTCGGCCTTCGCCTGCGTGCTCTTCGGCGATGCCTTCACGGCCTTCTGGGCCGATGTGACGGCGGCCTGGGCGGTGGTGGACCGCGACTGGGCGTCGTCGATGGCCTGCTGCAGCGGGTCGGCTGTTCCGCAGCCGCCGCTCACCGCGAGGCCGCCGGCCACGAGGCCGAAGCCCGCGAAGGCGACGATCGCGATGATCGCGACCACCTTCGTGAGCATCTTCTGGCGCTTGCCGTCGAAAAGCACGCGGCGACGCTACATGATCCGACGCCGGGCCTCGTCGGCGTCGGCAACGATGGCACCGGCGTCCAGACGGCTGGGGCCATCCGGCCCGAACACCTGCTCTCCATCGACCCACGAGGCGATCACCCGCGAGCGCGGGTCGAGCGCCACCAGCGACGGATCGGCCTGCACGGGCGCCCCGTCGAACGGGCTGATGGCCACGATGTCGGCGCGCTTGCCCGCCACCAGCGAGCCGATGCGGTCGTCCATGCCGATGACGCGCGCCGAGCCGATGGTGGCCAGGGCCAGCATGTCGGCGGCGAGGGGGGTCGCCCCCCTGCGCGCCGCTGCCTCAGCCGCCCAGCGGGCCTCGTCGCGCAGGTCGTACGAGCCGGCGCTTGCCGGGCTGTCGGTGCCCAGGCCCACGGGCACACCCAGCACCTGCAGCAACTCGATGGGGGCGTCGCCGCACTGCAGCCGCACGTTCGAGTGCGGGCAGTGGGCCACGCGCACCCCGTGCTCGGCGAGGATGCCCGCGTCGTCGGAGTCCACCTGCACGCAGTGCGCGGCGATGAGGCGCGGCGCCAGCGCGCCCCCGGCCGCGAGGCGCGACACCACGCCGGGTCCGCCTCCCGGCCATCGCGCGGGGTCGCGCCCGACCGAGTGGATCGCCTCCACCAGCGGACCCACGCCCTCGTCGAGCAGCATGACCTCGTCGGGCGACTCGGCCACGTGGGCGGCCACCGAGCCCGCGCCGAGGATCGGGTCGGCGAGGACCTCGCTCCAGAGCTCCGGCCCCACGGTGTAGGGCGAGTGGGGCGACACGCCGACGCTCACGCGCGCGCCGGCCTGGTCACGCGCCTGCAGCAGCGCCTCGCCGTGGCGCACCACCTTCTCCCGGGCGTCGGCGCCCGTGTCGCGCCCGAAGATCTCCATGTGCACGATGGCCCTGAGGCCGGCGTCGCCCGCCGCGCCCACGCCGAAGCCGCTGGGGCCCGAGTCGGCCAGCGTGGTCGTGCCGTTGCGCAGGGCCGTCATCGCCGCCCAGCGGGCGGCCTGCTCGCGGTCGACTGGCGTGACGTTCGCGGTGCGGTGCACGAACGCGCCCAGCCACTCGCCGAAGCGGGCGTCGGGCACCAGCCCTCCCATGAGCCCCCACTCGAGGTGGCAGTGGGCGTCCACGAGGCCCGGGATGAGGATTGCATCACCGAGGTCGGTGACGGGAACGTCGTCACACGGCGGCAGGTCGCGCTCGCGCCCGACGGCCTCGATGGCGCCGTCGCGCACCAGCACGCAGGCGTCGCGGACGACCGGGCCCTCGACGGGCACCAGCCACGCCGCCCGGATGAGCAGGGCGGGGGACCCGCTGCTAGGCGGCGGGAGTGGTCTCGTCGGTCTTCTGCGGCAGCGCGGCGTCCGTGGACTGGGTCGCCGTCAGCTTCTCGTCGGCCGACTTGTCGTCGGTGACGCCCTTCTTGAACTCGCGCATGCCGGTGCCGAGGCTCTTGCCGATCTCCGGCAGCCTCTTGGCTCCGAAGGCCAGCAGGATGATGGCCAGGATGATGATCAGTTCGAGCGGGCCGATGCCGAAGGGCATGGGTTTACCTCTTGGTCGGTGATCCCCGGCGGGGATCCGCGTGGAACGACGTTAGCATGGGCCCGTAATCAGGCGACATGGCGGGGGGTGGTCTCATAGGGCTCGAGCCCATGGCGGTCGGTTGGGGTGGCCTGGTCGGGACCATCGGCCTCGCCGCATCGTCCGGATCGGCCCTCTGGGTGCGCGCGGCCGCGGTCGTCGTTGCGTTCCTCGTGGGCGGTTTCCTGTCGGGGGTGCGCACCCTCGACCAACGCGCCCTCAATGCTGCGGCAGCATGGGTGTTCGGCTGGGTGCTGTGGGGCGTGATCTGCCTGGTGCTGGCCATCGTGGCCGCCTTCGGCGGCCCGGGGGACCCCGAGTTCGCGCCGGGCACCGATGGGGCGTCGCTGCTCATCGCCCTGGGATCCCTGCTGGCGGCCGTGGTGGGCGGCCTCGCCGCCGACCGGCGCTACAGCACCAAGCGCCTGCGCCGGCGGTACTAGCCGGCGAAGTCCCGGTGCGAGCGGCTGGAGGTCGGTCCCGACTGGCCCTGGTACTTGCCCTGGTACGGGGTGTCGACCGGGGTGGTCATCTGCAGGAACGAGATCTGGCCGATGCGCATTCCGGCGTGGATGGCGATGGGCAGGCTGGCCACGTTCGAGAACTCGAGCGTGATCTGGCCCTCGAACCCCGGGTCGATGTAGCCGGCCGTCGAGTGGATGAGCAGCCCCAGGCGGCCAAGGCTGGACTTGCCCTCGAGTCGCGCCACGAGGTCGTCGGGGATGCCCACGCGCTCGAGCGTGGAGCCCAGCACGAACTCACCCGGGTGGAGGATGAACGGCTCGCCCTCGGCGATGGTGACGACCTCGGTGAGGTCTGCCTCGGGCAGGCTGGGGTCGATGAACGGCTGCCGGTTGTTGCGGAACACCCGGAAGGCGTCGGACACGCGCAGGTCCACGGACGACGGCTGCAGCAGCGCCTCGTCGAAGGGGTCGATGACCAGTCGCCCCGCGGCGATCTGCTCCCTGATGGTGCGGTCGGACAGGACCATGGGCGGGGACGCTACCCGATGCGCTCCCCGACCACGCCCGCTGGGCTAGCCTGAGGGGCGTGACGCCGCACCCAGGTGAGGACTCCGGCAGGCAGCGCGCCTTCCGCGTGGACGCGGTCCCCGACGAGGACCTGATCGCCCTCGTGGCCGCGGCGCGAGATCGCGGCGCCGTGCCCGATGTCATCGTCGGTGACGTGCTGGTGGGCGCCGGGCCCGTGGATGCGCTCGACCCCGTCGATGTAACCCCCGACCAGCTGCGCCAGCTGGTGGATGGCGCCCGGCTGCCCCGCTGGGTCGTGGAGAAGGGCTCGTTCGGCCCCGGCTACGTGCAGCTGAAGTCGCTGATGCGCCAGGAGAGCCTCGTGACGGTGTGCGAGGAGGCCTCGTGCCCCAACATCCAGCGCTGCTGGACCCGCGGAACCGCCACCTTCATGATCGCCGGTGAGACCTGCACGCGCGGGTGCCGCTTCTGCGACGTGACGTCCGGCAAGCCGATGCTGCCGCCGGATCCCGGCGAGCCCGCGCGCCTGGCCGATGCCGCCGCGGCCATGGGCCTGCGCTACGTGGTGGTGACCGCCGTGGCCCGCGACGACCAGCCGGATGGCGGCGCCGCCCACTTCGCCGCGGTCATCCGCGCCCTGCGCGATCGCCTGCCGGATGCCCGGGTGGAGGTGCTCATCCCCGACTTCCGCGGCAACTGGGATGCGCTCGACACGGTCATCGAGGCCAGGCCCGACGTGCTGAACCACAACACCGAGACCGTTCCCCGCCTGTACCGGCGGGTGCGTCCCGGCGCGCGGTACGAGCGCACCCTCGAGCTGCTCGAGCGCTCGCGGCGGGCGGGGCTGCCCACCAAGAGCGGCATCATGGTGGGCCTGGGCGAGGAGCTGCCGGAGGTCGCCGCGGTCTTCGCCGATCTCGCCACCGCGGGGTGCGAGGTGGTCACCGTGGGCCAGTACCTCAGCCCGTCACCGGCGCACCTGCCGGTCGAGCGCTTCTACGCGCCGGCGGAGTACCCGGCGCTCGCGGCGCTCGGGCAGTCGCTCGGCCTGGCGCACGTGGAGGCCGGCCCGCTGGTGAGGTCGTCGTTCGAGGCCGATCGGGTGGCCGACGAAGTGGGCGCCGGGGTCGTCTAGGTTGCACGCATGGAACTCATGACCCCCCAGCAGGCCAAGGCGGCGATGGACGCCGGCACCGCCGTCATCATCGACGTCCGCGAGGACGACGAGCTGGCCCAGGCGGCCATCCCGGGCGCCGTGCACATCCCCATGGGCGATCTTCTCGACCGCCTGCCCGAGGTGCCCCGCGATCGCACGGTGATCTTCAGCTGCCACAGCGGTGGCCGCTCGGAGAACGTGTGCCGCTACCTCGAGGAGAACGAGGGCTTCTCGGGCCTGGTCAACCTGGAGGGCGGCATCGTCGCCTGGAGCCAGGCGGGCCTGCCCATCTCTCAGTAGCGCTTCACCACGCGGTAGAGGGTGTCGCGCTGCACAGCGCGGCGGCCCGTGGCCTCGATGGCCTCGACCATGCGCGGGGTGTCGAGGGTGAACTGGGTGCCGGCGGCGCGCACCACGTTCTCCTCGATCATGATCGAGCCCATGTCGTCGCACCCGGCCTCGAGGGCCAGCATGCCGATGCGCAGGCCCTGGGTGACCCACGACGACTGCATGTGCGGCAGGTTGTCGAGGTACAGGCGTGCCACGGCGTTCATCAGCAGGTAGTCGGCCGCCGTGAGGCCCAGGTGGTCGTCGCCGCGCGCCGAGCAGCCCCCGGGCTGGTACGACCAGCAGGCGAACGCCCTGAATCCGCCGGTCTCATCCTGCAGTTCGCGCAGCACGCGCAGGTGCTCGATGCGGTCGTCGACGGTGTCGACGGTGCCGTACATCATCGTGGCGCTGGTTGACAGCCCTCGCAGGTGAGCCTCGCGCATCACGCCGATCCACTCCGCCGTGGTGGTCTTGCGGGGCGCGATGACGTCGCGCACGCGGTCGACGAGGATCTCCGCGCCGCCCCCGGGGATGGAGTCGAGCCCGGCGGCGACGAGCCGGTCGAGCACCTCGCCCAGGTCGAGCTTCGAGTAGTGGGCGATGTGCAGCACCTCGCTGGGCGAGAGCGCATGCAGGTGGATCGGATACCGGCGCTTGATGTCGCGGAAGAGGTCCTCGTACCACTCGATGCGCAGGTTCGGGTGGTGCCCGCCCTGCATCAGCAGCGCCGTGCCCCCCAGGTCGAGGGTCTCCTCGATCTTCCGGAAGATCACCGGCTTGCTCAGCACGTACCCCTCGGGGTCGCGCGGATGGCGGTAGAAGGCGCAGAAGTCGCAGTCGGTGACGCAGAAGTTGGTGTAGTTGACGTTCCGGTCGATGACGAAGGTGACCTCGTCCGGGTTGGTCACGCGGTCGCGGGCACGCCGTGCGGCGGCGGCCACCGCCACCACGTCGCGCGACTCCAGCAGTGCCCGGGCGCCGTCGTCGTCCAGGCGCTCGCCGGCGTCGAGGCGCTCGATCACCTCGAGGTGGCGGGTGGGCGTGACGGTGCTCATGCGGCCAGTGCCTCCAGCGCCGGGACGTCCTGCAGCTCGCCGGCGCGGCGCGCCAGCTCGAGGAAGCGCGCCAGCCCGGCGCGCTCGGCGTCGCCGAACCCGTAGCGCAGGTGCTGCAGGTACCCGCGGATGTAGCGCTCGTCGAACGGGAACCGCTGGGCGGCCACGTGCGCGATGCCCGTGGGGTCGTCGCGGAAGGCGTGGCCGGCGTCGGCGATGGCCGCGCACAGGGTGGCCACCTCGGCCATCCGCGACACCGCGGCGTCGTCGCGCACGGCCCACACGGCGAACACCATGGGCAGCCCCGTGCGCTGCTGCCAGGCCTCGCCGAGGTCGATGGAGTGGCGGGCCAGCCCGTCGCGGTGGGCCAGCAGGGCGGCGTCGGCGATGAGCAGCACCGCCTCGCCGGCCGCGATGGCGTCTGGTGCGTCGTCGTCGTTCGCCATGACCCGGAACGGAACGTCGGGGCCCAGCAGCACCCGCAGCAGGGTGACGCTGCTGGCGCTGTGGGGCGTTACCGCCACGCGCGTCACCTGGTCGATCGGCACCTGCGAGAACAGGCGGATCGAGTCGACGGCGCCCTCGCACGCGATGCAGCCCACCGGCAGCAGCCGCAGGCGGTCGGCATTTCGCGCGTAGGCGATGCTGGACATCGCGGAGACGTCGAGCGATCCGTCGAGCATGGCGGCGTTGAGCCTGGACGGCAGGCCATCGGTGAAGGTGACGCCGGGCAGGTGCGCCTGCTCGAGGTGGTGGTACACCGGGAACATGTTGAGGGCGCTGATGCGTCCCACGCGGAGATCGCTCATCGCGCCACCGCCACCGCGCCCACGGCGGCCGCCAGGCGGTCGGGGTCGGCGTCGTCGTCCTGCGGGATCACCCATTCGTCGGCGCCGAACGACACGGCCACCTGGCATGCCGGGCCACCCAGCGCGCGCCAGTGCGGCCTGATCGCCACGTCGGGCAGCACCCGCCGCGCGACGGCGGTCACCAGCAGGTCCTCGTTGCCCCACGATCCGGGCCGCTCGGCGGAGTCGTCACCCGGCACCAGCTGCACGGCCCGCACGCCCGACGTGTCGTGGGCGACGGCGAGCAGCTGGTCTGCCACCTGGGCAGGTGTGGTTCCGGCGCCGTAGCGCAGCTCCACGACCCCGTCGGCATCGACGGGCTCGCGCATCCAGCCGACCTCTGCCGGCGCCGCGATTCCCCCGGCCGCCGCCAGTGGGTCGCGTGCCTCGAGCATGGCGATGATCTCGTCGCGCGTCATGCGTACCTGTCCACCATTCCCGCGGCGATCACCCGCAGGGCGTCGGCGTCTGCTCCGCCGATGTCGCCGTCGAGCGACGTCACGGCGCGCTCGACCTCGTCGAACGCCCACTGACGGGCCGCGGCCGTGCCGGGGTGCGCTGCCAGGCGGTCGCACAGGGCCTCGAGCCCCTCGCCACCCGCCGCCACGCGGCCGATCTCGTTGCCCAGCGTGGGCTCGAGGGCGATCGCGAGTATCTGCGGCAGCGTGACGGTGCCGCTGAGGATGTCCGTGCCGCGGCGCTTGCCGGTGTCGGACGGCGACCCGGCGAGGTCGAGGATGTCATCGAGTATCTGGAAGGCCACGCCCACGTGGGTGCCGAACGACGCCAGGCGAAGCTGGGCCTCGTCCGAGCCGCCCGACAGCAGCGCGCCCAGGCGGCAGGCCACGGCGAACAGCGCGCCGGTCTTGCGGCGGCACCGCGCCATGTAGGCATCCACCGGCAGGCCCAGGTCGCCCGACGCCCGCTGCTGGTCCATCTCGCCGCGCGCCAGGTCGAGCGAGGCATCGGCCAGGGCGCTGACGGCTGCCGGCGACCCCACGCGCGTCAGCTCGGCGAATGCGCGCGCGAAGAGGAAGTCGCCCACGTTGATGGCGGCGTCCGCGCCGTGCGCCCTCGCCACCGTGGGGTGGCCGCGACGCGTGGTGGCGCCGTCGATCAGGTCGTCGTGCACCAGCGTCGCCATGTGCACCAGCTCCACTGCGGCGGCTGCGCTGACCAGGGGCAGGCGGTAGTCCTCGGTGCGCGATGAGCAGCAGAACAGCATCATCGGGCGCACGCGCTTGCCGCCCGCCACCAGGGTGTCCATGGCCGGACCCGAGACGTCGGGCACGTGGCCGCCGGCGAAGCGGCCGAGCATCTCCTCGCACTGGGTCATCCAGGGCTGGAAGGGGCGTACGAAGTCGAGGACGGGGGGTGCCGTGGTCATGCCACGACCCCGTGGTGGAGGGTGGCCACACCGCCACCGAACCTGCGCCAGCGGATGTCCCGGAGGCCGGCGGCGCTCATGATGGCCGCCATGTCTGCCGGCGCCGGTACCCCCTCGACGGTGTCCGCCAGGTGACGGAAGGCGTCCCTGTCGCCACCGAGCGCGCCGCCCACCAGCGGGGTGGCGAAGCGCAGCACGCGGCCGTGCACTCCGCGCAGCCTGTCGGGCGGCGTGATCTCCAGGATCACCACGCGACCCCCGGGACGCACCACTCGCACCATCTCGGCCACTCCCCGCGCCGGGTCATCGAGGCTCCTCAGCCCCCCCGATGCGGTGGCGGCGTCGAACTCGTCGTCGGCGAAGGGCATCGACGTGCAGTCGGCCACCTCGAACCGGCATGGGCGATGCGATGCGGCTGCCTTCACCCGTGCCCGGGCGATCATCTCGGGGGAGTGGTCCACGCCCACCACGCGCCCCAGGGGCGTGACGCGGTCGGCCAGCATGAGCGCCAGGTCGCCGGTGCCGGTGTAGGCGTCGACGGCCGACTGCCCGGCGCTGAGGTCGGCTGCCTCGGCCGCCGCCCGGCGCCAGCGGTCGCCCATTCCGAGGGTCATCAGCCCGCTCACCAGGTCGTAGCGCGGCGCGATGGTGTCGAACGCCCGGCGATCGAGGGCAGCCGTGGTCATGAGTCGGCCCCCGGCAGCACGCCCGCCACGTCGGGCTGGCCCCAGCGGGGGAACAGCGAGTGATCGATGCGCATCACGTCGAGCGCCTTGCCCACCACGAAGTCGACCATGTCCTCGATGGTCTCGGGCATGGTGTACAGCCCGGGTGAGGCCGGCAGCACCACGCCGCCCGCCTCGGTGACGGCGACCATGTTGCGAAGCTGGATGAGCGAAACGGGGGTCTCGCGCGGGATGAGCACCAGCGTGCCGCGTTCCTTCAGCATCACCTCTGCCACGCGGTGGATCAGGTTGTCCCCGGTGCCGGTGGCGATGCGCCCCAGGGTCGAGGTGGAGCAGGGGGCCACGAGGGCCATCCGGGCGCCGGCCGATCCCGATGCGAAGGAGCAGGCGATGTCGTCGCCCGCCAGCAGGTCCACGGCCCCCGGCGAGCGCGCGAACATTGTGGTGAAGCGCTCTGCGACATCGCGGTAGGAATGCGGCCTCGGACCCTCGCCGAGCACCTCGTGGCTGATGACCCGCGCGCCGGCATCCGACACGCACAGGCCCACGTGGTGACCGGCCTCGGTCAGCGCTGCGAGGGCCCGCCCCCCGTAGAGGGCGCCGCTCGCTCCGGTTACCCCCAGGAAGATCCTCATCGCCTTGTGATGGTAGACCCGCCCAGCCCCAAAACGGCCGGGGTCCCGCACTTGCGGGACCCCGTGAAAGACCGTTCGACAGGCGGGGAGTGGCCTACTTGTACTTCGTCCCCAGCCCGTTGACGAAGGTGGCCAGCGCCTCGAGGTCGGCCGGCGGCAGCGATGCGTACGACGGCATCGGTGCCTTGGGCGCCTTGAACCACGCCACCATCTTCGCGTTGTCCCATCCCTTGGCCCCCTCGTTCGTGAGGTCCGGCCCCGGTCCGGGGGCTCCGACGCCCGCCACCATGTGGCAACTGCCGCAGCCGTTGGCGATGTACACCGCCATGCCCTTCGTGGCCTCCTCGTCGAGGCCGCTCACGGGCAGGCCGCCCTTGGCGACACCGGCCGGCGAGTTGGCGCCCAGGTACGTCAGGTAGCAGAGCATGCCGGTCACGATGACCACGAGGCCCATGGCGAACGGCCTCTTCCAGATGCGCCGCTCGGGCCCACGGTCGATGAACGGCCAGACCACCAGGAGGATGATCAGGATGTTCGGCACCATGAACGTGGCCATGATCACCGGGGTGAGCACATCCTGGTTGGCGAAGATCTTCAGGAGCTCGAAGGCGAAGTAGAAGTACCACTCCGGCCTCGGCACGAAGTCGGTGGTGGCCGGGTTCACCGGCTCGCCAACCTCCACCTTCACCACGATCGCGAGGATGATGATGCTCACCAGCGTGAGGCCGGCGATGATGGTGTCCTTGAAGATCGCGTACGGGAAGAACGGCTTCCCGGTCTTCTTCGCGTTCGCGTAGTCCTTGTCGTATGCCCGCTTGTCGGCCGGCTTCATCGTGCGGCCTCCTCGGCCTTCGCGGGCCAGGTCGCGGGGTAGTTCACGGCGCCGGGCAGCTCCTTCGCGCGCTCGCGCGCCGCCTTGCGCCTGGCGTCCTCCTCATCCCGCTCGATGCGGAGCCTGCGCTTCGACCACGGCGGCTCGGAGATGCCGAGGCGCACGATGAAGTACAGGTGCAGGCCTATGAAGGTGGCTATACCCGCTGGTATCACCAACATATGGATTGAATAGAAGCGGGATAGCGTGGATGGGCCGAACTCGGGGCCGGCGCGCAGGATGTCGCCGATGTACGGCCCCACGATCGGGGCGCTGGCGAAGATGTTCACCGCCACCACGGTCGCCCAGTAGGCCTTCTGGTCCCACACCAGCAGGTAGCCGGTGAGGCCCATGAACATGGTGAGCAGCAGCAGCATGGCACCCGTGACCCAGGTGAGCTCACGCGGGTACTTGTACGCGCCCCAGATGAACACACGCGCCATGTGCAGGAACACGATGATGATCATCACCGACGCGCCCCACTTGTGCATGCCACGCACGAGCCATCCCCACGTCACCTCCTCGGTGATGCGCTGGATGCTCTCGTAGGCGCCGCCGCGGGTGTCGGGCACGTAGTACATCGCCAGGATGATCCCGGTGATGGCCTGCATGCCGAAAACGACCATGGCGGTGAAGCCGAGCGTCTGGAACCAGCTGGTGCCCGCGGGAATGTTGCGGAAGAGGAACCAGCGCGTACCCGTCTTTACGCCGGTGCGCTCATCGACGTAGTCGATGGTGCCCTCGGCGCCCTTCTGGACCGCGTTCTTCGGCCCGATGTCCTTTGTGGTCAACGCAGGCTCCTAGGTGAACGGGTAGAGATGGGAGAGGGTTCCCGACACCGGCATACCGGGGTCGTGCAGCGCGAAGGGCTGCTGCTCCTGATCGATCGAGTACGGCTTGCCGACCAGCACCCGCAGGTTCGGGTTGCTGCTCTTGGCGGCCACGGCCAGCGGCACGCGGTCCTTGCCGGCCTCCACCTGCTCGGGCGTGAAGCTCTTGCTCGAGTCGACGACCTTGATGTCCACGCGGTCGAGCGGACGCGGCGGCGGGCCGCCGGTCACGAGCCCGCGGGAGTCGTAGGCGCCACCGTGGCACGGGCACACGTAGCCGGCCGAGCCGGGCGAGTAGGCCACCGGGCAGCCCAGGTGGGCGCAGCGGTTCCAGATGGCCAGCAGGTCGAAGTCGGCCGCGGTGAGGCCGGATGCCCACTTGGCGAACTTGGCCTCGTACACCTTGGTGTCCTCGCCGGGGCTCGGCTGGGGCCTGGCGGAGGGGTCCTTCAGCCCATACACCACGTAGATGCGCCGGTCGGCGTCGGACGACGGGCCCGACACGGCAAGCGAGGCGACCTCGCCGATCTTCGTGCTGGGGGTCGGGTTGGTGTACGGCGGCGGGTTCTTCAGGTAGTCGCTGGCGGGGCCGATGTCGACCCAGCGGTAGTCCTCGGGCTTGAGCGGCGTGGTGACGGCGAAGCCGACCACGGGAACGAGGATCGCCGCGGTCAGCACTCCGCCGCCGGCGATGGCGACGTTGGAGAGGAACCGCGTGCGCGTGACGTAACCGGGATCGTCGGAGTGATCCGGCTCCGGCACGTAGTCGGCCGCGCGTGGGCCCGTGTAGGGACCGTCCTGCGTCCCGGGCGCGCCGCCGTTCGGCTCGTCCTCAGCCACTCCAACCTCCGTAGACGTTCACTGGACCCGTGACAGTAACCGAGGGGAGGCGAACCCGGGCGGAAAGCCAGCGCAAATGGCGGAGATCGGGCCGGTTGTCCCCGTCCGGCGGGGACGCCACGGCATGTCGGTCAGGCGGGCGGCAGCGGGATGCCGAATTCGGCCCAGCGGGCGCTCACGCGGTCGCGCATCTCGTCGGTCATGCGGATCTCGTCGGGCCAGGGCCTCACCTGGCCCTCGCCCTCCCACTTCGCCGTGGCGTCGAAGCCGATCTTGGCTCCATAGGCGGGATACGGGGCGGCATGGTCGAGCGCATCCACGGGGCCATCCACCACAAGGACATCCCGCTTGGGGTCGACGTTCGAGAACGCCCTGAACGCCACCTGCGAGACGTCGTGCACGTCGATGTCGCCATCCACCACGATGACGCACCGCGTGAGCGACAGCAGGCCGAGGCCCCAGACGGCGTTGATGAGCTTCTTCGCGTGCCCGGGGTAGCGCTTGTGCACCGACACGATGGCGCAGTTGTGGAATACGCCCTCCAGCGGGAGGTTCATGTCCACGAGGTCGGGCACGGTCATGCGGATGAGCGGGAGGAACAGGCGCTCGGTGGCCTTGCCAAGCCAGTAGTCCTCCATCGGGGGCATGCCGACGATGGTGGTGGAGTAGATGGCGTCGCGGCGCATGGTGAGCGCCGTCACGTGGAACGCCGGGTAGCGGTCGACCGGCGTGTAGAAGCCCGTGTGGTCGCCGAACGGGCCCTCGTCGCGGATGTCGTTCGCGTCGACGTAGCCCTCGAGGATCACCTCGGCATGTGCCGGCACCTCGATGTCCTGGCTCACGGCCTTCACCATCTCGACCCGGTCGCCGCGCAGGAAGCCCGCGAACATCATCTCGTCGAGTGCCGGCGGCAGGGGAGCGGTGGCCGAATAGGTGACCGCGGGGTCGGTGCCGATCGCCACGGCAACCGGCACGCGGCCCTCTGAGTCGAGCAGGTGCTGGCGGCCGTCCTTGTGCACCTGCCAGTGCATCATGCAGGTGTTGCGATCGACCTTCTGCACGCGGTACATGCCGCAGTTGCGGGTGCCGGTGCGCGGGTCGTTGCTGAACACCAGGGGCAGGGTGACGAAGGGTCCGCCGTCGCCCGGCCAGCAGGTGAGGATGGGCAGCCGGTCGAGGTCGACGTCGTCGCCCTGCAGCACGACCTCCTGGCATGGGCCCGACTTCACCGACTTGGTGCCCAGCGACGCGAGGTCCTTCAGCTTGCCGAGCGCCTTCACCTTGTCCATCAGCCCCTGCGGCGGCTGCATCTCGGCGATCTCCGCGATGCGACCGGCGATCTGGTCGAGGTCGTCGCCACCCAGGCCCATGGCCATGCGCCGCTCGCTGCCGAACTGGTTGATCAGCACCGGCAGGTCGGACCCCTTCACGTTGGTGAAGAGCACGGCGGGGCCGCCCGCCTTCATCACCCGGTCGGAGATCTCGGTGATCTCCAGGTGGGGGTCGACCTCGGCGTGCACCTCGACCAGCTCGCCGATGTCCCTGAGGGCCCTGATCCACTCGCGGAGGTCCTTCATCGGTTCAGCACCGCCTCGAGCGCGGGCGCCGGGGGCAGCCCCGCGGCCAGTTCATGGATGGGCTCGGGCACGCCCTCGCGGAGGGCCGACCTCGCCGCGCGCGCGGCGTCGGCTCCCCCCGGTCCCGACTCGCCCGAGATCGCTGCAGCGGTCGACCGCCACAGCGGGGCGAGGTCCTGCTCGCGCCCCGATGCCACGGCTGCGGCCGACAGCGCCACCAGGTCGCCCAGGGCCTCCACCATCGCCAGGTCTCCCGTGGCCGCGATGCGCACCAGGCCCTGCGCGTAGCAGTAGTCGCCGGCCAGCACGGCGGCGCCCATGGGCACGTTCTCCACGTGGCGCGGCCGGCCGTGGTGCAGCAGGAAGCCCTCGAGGATCAGCTCGAGCCCGAGGGCGTTCTCGCGCGGCAGGGGCGGGCTGACCAGCGGCACCAGCACCTCGTCGGCATCCACGGTGCGCCCCGCCAGCGCCGGCTGCTCGGCCAGCACCTGGCTGACGCGGTCGGCGTCGGTGCCGATCACGCGCCGGCCTCGTCGAGCGCGCCGGCGAGCGCCCGCGCGAGGATGTCGAACTCGGCGTCGCCGTGCAGGGTGCTCACGAACCAGGCCTCGAACTGCGAGGGGGGCGGGTACACGCCGCGCGCAAGCAGCGCGCGGGCCACCGCCGCGTACGTGGCGGTGTCGCACGACGTCGCACCGGCGTAGTCGGTCACCTGTGCGTCGGTGAAGAACGGCGTGAGCATGGACCCCACGCGGTTGATGGTCACCGGCGCCCCGCTGTCGCGGATGAGCTGCTCCAGCCGCGCCCCGCCCTCGTCGAGGCGCTCGTAGGTGCCCGGCTCGGCCAGCCGGCACAGCACGGCGAGGCCCGCCGTGGTGGCCAGCGGATTGCCCGACAGCGTGCCGGCCTGGTAGCACGGCCCCTCGGGCGCCAGCTCGGCCATGACGTCAGCACGCCCACCGAACGCGCCCACCGGCAGGCCGCCCCCGATGATCTTGCCCAGGCACGTGAGGTCGGCGCGCACGCCGAAGAGCTCCTGCGCGCCACCCCGGGCCACGCGGAAGCCGGTGATGACCTCGTCGAGGATGAGCAGCGCGCCCGTGCGGTCACAGGCCGCGCGCAGGCCCTCGAGGTATCCGGGGGCGGGGGGCACCACGCCCATGTTCCCCGCGATGGGCTCGATGATGATGGCCGCCGCGCCCTCGAGGGCCGCCTCGGCTGCCGCCAGGTCGTTGTAGGGCACCAGCCGCGTGGCGGCGGTGGCGCCGGATGTGACCCCCGGGCTGGTGGGCACGCCCAGTGTGGTGGCCCCGCTGCCCGCCTGCGCCAGCAGTCCGTCGATGGCCCCGTGGTAGCCGCCCTCGGCCTTCACGATCGCCTCGCGCCCGGTGGCCGCGCGGGCCAGCCGCACCGCGCCCATCACGGCCTCGCTGCCCGACGACGTCATCCGCAGCTTCTCGATGGACGGGAACGCCTCGGTGACGGCTTCCGCGAACACGACCTCGCGCTCGGTCGGTGCCCCGTATGAGGTCCCGCGCGCCAGTGCCTCGCGCACGTCGCCGATCACCATGGGGTCGGCGTGACCCGTGATAGCCGGCCCCCACGACGCCAGGAAGTCGACGTACTCGTTGCCGTCGGCGTCCCACACCCGGGTGCCGGCCGCGCGGTCGATGAACAGCGGGTCGCGCCCGATGCCGCGCATGGCGCGCACGGGCGAGTTGACCCCGCCCACCAGCACGCGCCGCGCGCGCTCGAACAACTCCCTGCTGCGTGCGTCGGCGGGGGACCCCTCCACGGTTCCTAGGCCTCCGGCAGCGGCGAGCCCGCCATCGCCAGGTCCTCCCACGCGCGGTACTCGGGCGAGTAGTAGCGCAGGCGCACCTTCTTGAACTCGAACGTCGAGTAGAGCACGGCGTAGTCGTCGTCACCCAGGCCGGCCTCGGCTGCCAGGGCCGCGATGGTCTCCTCGCAGGCGTCCTTCGACCGGGCGTGGACCATGGTGAAGAGGCTGTAGGGCCAGTCGTCGTAGACGGGACGGCGGTAGCAGTGCGACACCGACTTGAAGGTGGCCATGCGGCTGCCGAAGTCATCGATGTCGGCCTCGGGCACCTTCCACACGGCCATGCCGTTCGCGCCGAACCCGGCGCGCCTGTGGTTCAGCACCGCGGCGAAGCGGCGCATGAGGGTGCGGTCCTGCATCTCCTGCGCCTTCGCGAGCAGGCGGTCGACATCCCACCCGGCGGACTCGGCCCAGGCGTCGAAGGGCTCGTGCACGAGCGGCAGGTCCTCCTGCAGGATGAGGATGGCCTCGCGGTCCTCGTCGGACGGCGCGAACCCGTCGCCGCGCTGTGGCGGGGCCATGGGCTCGGCCCGCGCGGTGGTACCCGTGTCGCCCGTCATGTCGAGCTGCACGTTGATCTTGTAGAGCATGAGGGTCGGGAGGATGCGCATGGAGATGGCGCCCGTCTCGCGCGCCAGCACGTCGAGGGTGTCCTCGATCGACATGCGGGCGTCGGGCTCGACCGCCAGCGTGAACCACATGTTGAAGTTGTGCGTGCGCCGGTAGTTGTGGCTGACGCCCGGGTGGCCGTTGATGACCTTGGCCGCGTCGAACAGGCGGTCGTCGGGGTAGGCGGCCGCCACGAGGGTGCTCTCGTACCCGAGCGCGCGCGTGTCGAAGATGGCCGAGACCTGGCGGATGATCGCGGCGTCCTTCAGCACGCCCATGCGCCGGAGCACCTCGTCCTCGTCGATGCCCACCGACTCGGCGATGCCCGCGAAGGGCCGGCGGTCGAGTGGGATCCCCGCCTGCAGGGCGTTGAGCAGCCGCTGGTCGACCTCGTCGGGCTTGTGCTGGATGGGCCTTGCGGCGGCGGTCGTCACTGGTCCTCCTCGCGGATCCATCGGGCGGCGTCCACGGCCGCGTAGGTGATGACGATGTCGGCGCCCGCCCGCACGATCGCGGTGAGGGTCTCGAGCATGGCGCGGCGCTCGTCCAGCCAGCCGCGCTCGGCGGCGGCCTTGAGCATCGAGTACTCGCCGCTCACGTGGTAGGCGGCAACGGGGAGGTCGGTGGCCGCCCGCACGGCCGAGATCACGTCGAGGTAGGTGGCGGCGGGCTTCACCATGACCATGTCAGCGCCCTCGGCCTCGTCCTCCCGCACCTCGCGCACGGCCTCGCGAGCGTTGGGCGGGTCCATCTGGTACCCGCGCCGGTCGCCGTGCCCGGGTGCCGAGCCCGCGGCCTCGCGGAACGGGCCGTAGAACGCCGACGCGTACTTGGCCGAGTAGCTCATGATGGCCACGCCCTCGTGCCCGGCGTCGTCGAGGCCCTGGCGGATCGCCGCGACCCGGCCGTCCATCATGTCGCTTGGCGCAACGATGTCGGCACCGGCGTCGGCATGGCTCACTGCCGTGCGCGCCAGCACCTCGAGCGAGGCGTCGTTGGCCACCTCGCCGTCGTGGTCGAGCACCCCGCAGTGGCCGTGGTCGGTGTAGGCGCACAGGCAGACGTCGGTGATGACCACCAGGTCGGGCAGCGCCGCCTTGAGGGCGCGCACCGCCTGCTGCACCACGCCGACGTCGGCGTGGGCCGACGACGCCAGGGGGTCCTTGTGGTCGGTGACCCCGAACAGCAGCACGCCGCCGATGCCCGCCTCGTGCGCGATGCGCGCCTCGGCCACCAGCAGGTCGGGCGACAGGCGCGATACCCCGGGCAGGGCGTCGACGGGCTGGCGGATGCCCGTGCCCTCCACCGCGAACATCGGCAGCACCAGCTGTGACGGGCGCGGAACGGCCTCACGCACCAGACGGCGGATGCCCTCGGTGCGTCGGAGCCTGCGGTGGCGAACGGCCGGGAAGGTTCCCGACGCGACGCCGGCCTGTGTGGTCGGGACCTGCACGACTGCCGAGTGTATCGTCGGTTTCGTGCCGGAAGGGGTGGACCCGCATCAACTGGGGGCGGTTGGCCTGGCGCCCGACCAGATGCTGCAGGGCTACGTCCAGGGGCTGTTCCCCATGGACGAGGCCGGCGCCACGGGCGCCGTGGGGTGGTACTTCACCGACCCCCGCGCGGTCATCGTCCCGTCCACGGCCCGGGTGCCGGCCACCGTGCGGCGCATGCTGCGCCGGCGCGGATACGAGGTGCGGGTGGACACCGCCTTCGCGGAGGTCGTGCGCTCGTGCGGAGGCGATCGCGATGGCGAGTGGCTCACGCCCCGCCTCGCGGCCGCATACGGGGCGCTGCACGACGCGGGGTTGGCCCACAGCGTGGAGGCCTGGGACGGCGACCGGCTGGTGGGTGGTCTCTTCGGGGTGTGGCTGGGCCGGTTCATGACCGCCGAGAGCATGTTCCACCGGGCACCCGACGGCGGCAACGCGGCCATTGCCGGACTGCTGGCCATCGCCGCCGACGGCGGCGCCGAGATGATCGACGTGCAGATGGAATCGCCGCACGCGGCCCGCTTCGGGGCCCGGGGCATCCCGCACGGCGAGTTCATGGAGCGCCTGGCGCGCGCCCTTGCGCCTCCGCCCGGCTAGGCGTGCATGCGGCGGCCAAGCGCCACGCGCGCGGCCACGCCGTACACCAGCGCCACCACGGCGAGGATCCCCATTCCCGTGTAGGTCGACGACGTGACCTCGGGGTCCACGAGCAGGCCCTGGAATGTGCGCGCAGCCGGTCCGAATCCGGCCAGGGCGCTGGCCCAGTAGGCGATGTCGTTGCCCGGGATGAGCGAGATGACGGCCAGCGGGAGGGCGATCATCAGGCCGGCGAGCAGCGCCGTGCGCGTCTCGCGCGCGAGGGCGCCGATGAGCAGTCCGAACGCGCCCGACGCCAGGCCTGCAAGCAGCAGCGCCGGCAGCCACAGCAGCCAGCGCCCCACCGAGACCGACGTGCTGAGTGCCACCACGCCCAACAGCACGAAACCCACGACTGCGCACGCGAGCGCGGCCAGCACCGCCTTCTGGGCGATGATGGTGCCCGGGCCCGCGAGCCCGCGGCCCAGGCGCGAGAGCACGTGGTCCTCGCGCTCTGCAGACAGCAGCGCGGCGGCCAGCAGAACGCCCACGAGGCCGATGCCCACCACCAGCGCGCCCGCGATGCCCAGGGCCGAGAGCGGCTCGCGCCCCGGCGCCCCCTCGCTGATCTCGAGCTTGATGGGGCTGGCGATTGCCTGGGCCGCCGGCTTGGCCAGTTCGAGGTTCTCGCCCACGCCCGAGATGTAGTCGCGCAGGGGACTCAGGCGATTCGCCAGCGCCCCCCGGCCGTCCCGGCGAAGCTGCGCCTGGACCCGCGCGAGTTCCGCGCTGCTCTCGTTCAGGCCCAGCAGCGTGCCCGAGCGCCCGAAGATGCCCACGGTGCCGCCGTCCTGGATGAGGTCCACGAGGTTGAGCACCTGCGTGACGTAGGCGGTGGCCAGGGCCTGGTTGAGGCGGAACACGGCCGACTCGAGGTTGCGCTCGATCGCCTGGGCCTCGATGGGCGAGCGGGGGTTGGTGGCCAGCTGCAGCACGGGTGGCTTGAGCCCCGACTGCAGGTCGGCGATGAACCCCCGGGGCACCGTGAGCACGGCGCTCACGCGCCCCGCGGCGAGGGCCTCCTCCGCCTGGGCCGGGTCGAGGCGCACCAGGTCGACGTCGTCCTCGAGCCGCGTTGCGTAGTCGTCCACCGACAGGCGCTCGTCGCCCACCTGCACGGTGCGCCCCGATGCGGCATCGAGGTTGACGAACGCGACCCCCGGGCGGCGGTCGCCCCCCGACAGCGCAATGGCCAGGAGGATGGCGATGACGATGGGGTATCCGATGAGCACGGCCAGCAGTCCCCGGCTGCGCACCAGCACCCGCAGGTCCTTCCGGAACAGCAGCGCCCCGGCCCGCAGCGCCCTCATGCGGCGTCATCCACGAGGTGCATGAACGCGGCCTCGTCCATGTCGCCCGCGGGGCCGTCGTGCAGCAGGCGGCCGCCCGCCAGCACCAGCACGCGGTCGGCGTTGCGGGCCGCCTCGTCCATGGACTGCGTCGAGAACACCAGCGCCATGCGGTCGGCCCTTACCAGGTCATCCATCCAGGCCCACAGGCGCACGCGCTGGTCGGGGCTGAGGGTGCCCGTGGGCTCGTCGAGCAGCAGCAGCGCGGGCGATCCCGCGAGGGCGATGGCCAGGTTCAGTCGCTGCAGGGTGCCCGTGGACAGCGCGCCCGCGCGGCGATCGGCGAACTCCCCGAGGTCGGCGCGCGCGATGAGGTCCTCGGCCGTGGCCCCTGCGTCGCCCATGCGCTCGAGGCCCGCGAACAGCCGCAGGTTCTCGCGCACCGTGAGGCGCGGGTAGAGCGCGGGCTTCTGGGGCACCCACCCCACGGCGCCCGTCGACTCGGCCGTCCATGTGATGGCGCCCGCGTCCGGCGCGCCCACGCCGGCGAGCATGGTGAGCAGGGTTGTCTTTCCGGCGCCGTTGGGCCCCGTGAGCGCGATGCGCTCACCGCGGTCGATGCCGAGGTCGATCGGCGCGAGCGCCTCCACCCGCCCGTACCTGCGCGTTATCCCGCGCGCCTCCAGCAGACGGTCGCCCACGGTGCCCGGCCTACTCGGCGCCGGTTGGGCGGGGGGGCTGGGTGGGCACCACGTTGGTGACGTCCATGGTGTCGCCCTCCCCGGGTGCGTCTGCCGGGGGCTGCGCTGCCGTGCGGCGTGGTGGCGGTGCGAGGCCGGTGAGGGTGTCGCCCTGCGCGGGATCGGCGGCGTCGGCCGGCGCCGCGGCGGTGGCGGGCACGAGGCCGAACCAGCCGAGGCGCTCGCTCAGGTACACGGCGGTCTCCTTGAGGATGACCACCACCGGCACGGCGAGGATGATGCCGATGAAGCCGTAGAGCTCCTCGCCGATGAGCACGCCGAAGATGACGACCAGGGGATGCACGCCCACCGCGTCACCCATGACCTGGGGCACCACCACGTGGCCCTCGAACTGGTGGATGGCGATGAACGCGATGAGCACCCACAGCGCCGTCCACGGCGAGATGAAGAGGGCCAGCAGCACGGGCGGCACGGCCCCGAGGATCGGCCCGATGTACGGGATGAACTCCATCAGGAAGATCCACGCCGCGAACAGCACTGCGTAGGTGGCGCCCTGCGGGAAGATTCCGGTGACGCCGAATATCCAGAGGATCACGCCGGCGCTCACGCCGATGATCAGGCAGACGAGGGTCTGGGCCTTGATGTACTGCACGAGGGTGTGCTCGGTACGGCGCAGGAACTGCGACGCCGATGGCCCGCCCAGGCGCCTCGCCGCGCGGGCGATCTGCGGGGCGTCGAGCAGCATGTACACCGCTGCGACGATGATGATGATGATGACCACCAGCGCCCCGAGCGCGCTGAGGGAGTACGACACCGCATTGCCCGACAGGTCGTTCGCCCAGCCCCGTATTGCCTGCAACGCGGCATTGGCGCGTTCGGCCACGTCGATGTCGATGCCGTTCCGGTCGAAGAAGCCCTGGAGGTTCTGCACCTGCCGTTGGGCCTGGTCGGTGTACAGCGGCAGGTTCGCCCTGATGGTGGTCAGCTGCAGCTGGATCGCCGGGATGAGCAGCACGATCGCCGCGGCCACCGTGCCGAGGAACGTGAGGAACACCGTGGCGACGGCCAGCCCCCGCGGCACGTGCCCGCGTCGGAGCCCGCGCACGAGCGGGTTCAGGAGCAGGGCGATGACCACGGAAACGAGGAACACGAAAAGGACGCGTCCCAGCGTCTGGCCCGCGATCCAGATGATCACGACTATGGCGGCCGCCGTGCCGATCCATGCCCACGGCGGTGCTGTGGCCTGACGGCCCGTCATGGGCGGCATGGTATCCCCGCTGGTCTAGCCTTGCGAGGCCGATGCCGCCCCTGACACGTGATCAGCTCCGGTCGCGCCGAGCCGTGCGCCGGCAGGACGACCAATATCGCAGCAACCGCGTGCTGCTCACCATCGTCGCGCCCGCCGTGCTGGTGGCCGCCATCATCGCCGCGGTCGTCCTGGCCTTCTACGACGGCGGGTCGCAGTCCGATTCCGCCGCGCCCGCCGGGCAGCTGGCATCCCCGGTGCCGCCATCCGGCATCGGCCAGGCCAGTGCCCCGCAGCGCGTGGTGCTCGCCCGTGCCGGGCAGGTGGAGGTGGCGCTGCCGGTGGCCCAGAAGCAGGTGACCGCCGTGATGTTCCACCCCATCGCGGACCCCGGAGCCGTGAACATGACCCCGGCGGCGGGCGTGGCCCACAACGTGATCTCCGACGACGAGGGCGAGCCCGGCACCGCCGGGGTCGACGTCGGCGCCCCCGCGGGCAGCACCGTGTACAGCCCGGTGGACGGCGTGGTCACCGCGGTGATCCCGCACCGCATCTCGGGTCGGCCGGAGGGGCTGGAGATCGTCATCACCCCGGCGGGCGTCCCCGACGTCGCCGTGCGCGTGAGCCACATCGAGCCGGGCCCCGACGGAATCGTGCCGCGGGTGGGGTCGCCCGTGGGCGCCGGGCGCACGGTGCTCGGTCGCGTGCGCGACCTCTCCCGCGTGGCCACCTTCGACATCGCGCGCTTCACAAACGACGCCGGCAACAACGTGCAGGTCGACCTGGTGCGCCAGACGACCGGCCCGGGGGTCTAGGTGGCGGCGGATGTCTTCACCGCGCTGGTGCTGGGCGACGTGTTCGGCGGTGCGGGAATGCGCGCCGTGCAGGACGTCCTTCCCGGGTTGCGGCGGCAGTACGGCCCCGACCTGGTGGTGGTGAACGCCGAGAACGCCGCGCACGGATCGGGTACCACGCCCAAGCAGGCAACCGCGCTGCTCGACGCCGGCGCCGACGTGCTGACGGGCGGCAATCACACCTTCCGCCGACCGGAGATCTTCGCGGTCCTCGAGCAGGACCCCCGCGTGCTCAGGCCGGCCAACCTCACCACGCGCGGCCCGGGCTCGGGCACGGTGGTGGTGGATGCCCGTGGGGGCTTCCGGGTGGGCGTGATCAACCTCATCGGGTCGGTATTCATCGAAGCGGCACAGAGTCCCTTCGCCGTGGCCGATGACCTGGTCGATCGCATGCGTCGCGAGACGCCCCTGATCATCGTCGACATCCATGCCGAGGCCACCAGCGAGAAGCTGGCCCTGGCCCGACACCTGGATGGCCGCGTGACCGCCGTGGTGGGCACCCACACGCATGTGCCCACGGCCGATGAGCGCGTGCTGGCGGGCGGCACCGCGTACATCACCGACCTCGGCATGAGCGGGCCGCACGATTCGGTGATCGGGGTGAAGGACGAGCCCGTGCTGCGCAGGTTCCTCACCGGTCTGCCGGCCCGGTTCGAGCCGGCCACGGGTGACGTGCGGGTGCAGGGGGTGGTGGTGCGCGCCGAACCCACGGGGCGCGCCATCTCGATCGAGCGCCTGGACCTGCCCGCCGGCTAGCCGCCTCGTGGCGCGGGGTCCTCGATGCGGCGCAGCCAGGGTATGCGGCGCACGGCGAGCAGCATCGCGATTCCCGCGGCCACCACGACGGCGATGAGGCCCCACTGGGCCGACGTGGGCACCCCGACCTCGAAGAAGTCCCTGAGGAAGGGGATCCTCAGGCCCACGGTGAGCAGCACCACGAACCCGGCCACCATCAGCCACACCCAGCGGCGCACGGGTCGTCGCTCGACCCCCCGCTCGAGCTCCACCACCACCGCGAGCCCCAGCAGCGTGGCCGTGAGCACCGCAGCCGACCGGGCTTCGTTGATGGTGGCGTCGAACGGGCCGCGGGCGAGGAGGTACGCCGCCGTGATGGCCATCGATATCACCACCCCGGCCGGTATCGCGAACGCACCGAGGCTGCGCATGAAGCCCTCGCGGTGCACTGGACCATCGCTCCTCGACAGGGCCAGGAAGAAGGCCGGCACGCCGATGGTGAGGGTGGACGTGATCGACAACTGCCGGGGCAGGAACGGGAATGCCAGGGGCAGCAGGGCGAAGGCCAGCAGGATGATCGCCGAGTAGACCGACTTCGTGATGAAGAGCTTTGCCACGCGGTGGGTGTTCCGGATGATCTGGCGGCCGGCCTCGATGGCCTTGGGCAGCGTGGCGAACGAGTTGGTCAGCAGCACGAGGTCGGCCACGCCCTTGGCCATCTGGCTCCCGTTGCCCATGGCCACGGCGAGCCGGGCGTCCTTGAGTGCCAGTACATCGTTGACGCCGTCGCCGATCATCGCCACGTAGCGCCCGTTCGCGGTCATGGCCTGCACCAGGGCGCGCTTCTGCTCGGGCGTGATGCGCCCGAAGACCGCGGTGCTGGTGACGATCTCCCGCAGGGCCTCGGGGTCGTCGGGCAGGTCGGGCCCCTGCATGGCGTTCTCGGCCCCGGTCACCCCGCAGGCAACGGCCACGGCCTGCACGGTGCCCACTCCGTCTCCCGAGATCACCTTCACCTGCACGCCCTCGCCCTCGAGGAAGCGCACGGTCTCGGCGGCGTCGGGGCGCAGGGCCTCCTCCAGCACCACCGCGCCGATGGCGTCGACGGGCGGAAGGTGGCCCATGCCCTCCTGCTCTTCGTCGAGCGGCTGGTCACCCGCGGCCACCAGCAGCACCCTCCGGCGCTGTGCCTGCGCATCTGTGATGGCCTGCTGCAGCGGCGCGGCGATGTCCACGCCGATGCGCTCGAGGATCTCCGGGGCCCCCATCACCACGGTGCCGTCGCCGGGCAGGGTGACACCGCTCCACTTGCGCGACGACGCGAAGGGCACCTCGGCCGTGGGGGTGACGGCATCGGCCGGCATTCCCGCGAGGATCGCCTCGGCGGTCGCGTTGCGGGCGGCAGCGCTGGCCGCCAGCAGCCCGGCGGCACGGCGCACACGGGCCTCGTCCACGCCCGGGGCCGCCAGCACGCCGGCGACCTCGAGCCTGTTCTCGGTGAGCGTGCCGGTCTTGTCCACGCACACGGTGTCGACGCTGGCCAGGCTCTCGATGGCGTTGAGCTGCTGTGCCAGCGTGCCGATGTGTGCCAGGCGCACGGCGGCCACGGCGAACGTGAGGCTGGCCAGCAGCACGAGGCCCTCGGGAACCAGCGGCACCAGCGCGGCCACCACCCTCTGCACCGATGCCGCCGCGCCGCCGAAGTCGAGCCACACGGTGGACGCCACCATCAGCACCGCGAGCGGCACCATCACGGCGATGATGATGCGCAGGATGCGGTTGATGTCGATCTGCAGCGGCGACAGCACCGAGCGGGTGCCCTTCGCCTCGGCCGCGAGGCGCTCGGCGAACGAATCGGCCCCCACCGCGGTGACCCGGTAGGCGCCGCTGCCCGCAACGCAGAACGCGCCCGACAGCACCTGGTCGCCTGCATCCCTGGCCACGGCATCCGACTCGCCGGTGAGCACCGACTCGTCGAGGCTCAGCACCGTGGCGCGCACCAGGTCGCCGTCGGCCACCACCTGGTCGCCGGGCTCCAGCAGCACCACGTCGCCCACCACGATGCCGGGCAGCGCGAGCTCCACCGGCTCGCCGTCGCGCAGCACCCGGCCGTGCGGGGCCACCAGCAGCGCGAGGCGGTCGAGCGCGCGCTTCGCCCGGGTCTCCTGGATGATGCCGATGAGCGTGTTGGCCACCAGCACGCCGCCGAACAGCATGTCGCCCCACAGGCCGAACATGGCCAGGGGAACCAGCAGCACGATCAGTATGAGGTTGAACAGCGTGAAGGTGTTCGACCAGACGATGTCCGCGAACGATCTGCTGCCCCTGGGCCCCTGCCGGTACGGGTGCTGCTCGAGCGTGCGTGCGGCCTCGGCAGAGGTGAGGCCGAAGTCGGTGTTCACGGCCGGGGGCACGCGCCGAGCCTACGCGGGCACCTGCGCCCGCGCGCCGTCAATCGTCGGCGAAGACGCGCGGTGCGGACGCGAGCGAGAAGAGGACCCAGATGATCCCCAGCGCGAACGGGATGTAGCCCACCTCGTGGCGGTCGATCCATCCGACGTACGTCGTGATGATGCCCAGCAGCAGGAGAACGGTGACCATCCAGATGGGGAGCTTCTTCACGACTACCTCTCGCGGTTTCCGGTGGCCCGTGTTCGGGCCCGCGCCACATTAACGGCCCGGAAGGGTAGTGTCCCGGCCCGCCATGTCGGAACCCTCAAGCGCACAGGTCACGGTAACAACGGACGAACGCCCCTCGGGCGTGGTGGTCGTGGTGGTGGGTGTCGTGGATGCCAGCACCCTGTCGGACGTCTCGGCGGTGCTCACCGAGGCCCAGCGCGACGGCCGCACGGTCTTCATCGACCTCTCCGCCGTCACGTTCATGGACAGCCGCGGGCTGGGCGCGCTCATCGCCGCCAATGAGCGCTCACGCGAGGGCGCCGCGCCCATCCGCCTCTACGCGCCGTCGGACGCCGTGCGCAGGCTGCTCAACATCTCGGGCGTCACCGCGGTGCTGGTGGAGGCCGAGGAGCTGCCGGCCGCCTGACCCCCTTGACGGCGGTGTTACCGTCGGTCGTAAAGGGAGGTCACGGATGAGCAGCGTCTACTCGGTCCCGGGGATGACCTGCGACCACTGCAGGGCCGCCGTGGAGAGCCATGTGGCCGCCGTGCCCGGCGTCACGGCCGTCGCGGTGGACCTGGCACGGGGCACCGTTCTGGTGGAGGGGCCGGCCGACGACGCGCTGGTGCGCGACGCCATCGCCGAGGCCGGTTACGAGGTTGGCTGAGCACGACCTCATGATCGAGGGCATGACCTGCGCCGCCTGCGTGGCGCGCGTGGAGAAGGCCCTCGGGAAGATCGACGGCGTCACGGCGACGGTGAGCCTGGCCACCGAGCGTGCCCGGGTGGACGCGCCGGCGGGCGTGGACGACGCCGCCCTCATCGAGGCCGTGCGCAGCGCGGGGTACGACGCCGCGCCGGCCGCTGATGCGCAGGCGCACGACGCCGAGGATTCCGCCGCGGCCACCGCCGCCCGCCTGCGCCTGCGGCTGATCTGGGCGGCGTGGCTCACGATTCCCGTGGTGCTGGTGTCGATGGTTCCGCCGCTGCAGTTCCCGGGCTGGCAGTGGATGGCCCTCGCGCTGTCCACCCCGGTGGTGTGGTGGTGCGGGTGGACGTTTCACGTGGGGGCCTGGCGGGCGCTCCGCCACCGCTCGGCATCGATGGACACCCTCATCTCGTTGGGATCAGGCGTGTCGTGGGCGTGGTCGATGGTTGCCGTGCTGTTCCTGGGTGCCGGTGAGATCGGCATGACCATGCACATGTCGCTGCTGCCCTCCGACTCCATGGGCGCGGAGATCTACTTCGAGGTGGCGGCGGGCATCGTGGCCCTGGTGCTGCTGGGCAGGTTCCTCGAGGCCCGTGCCCGCCGCAGTGCGGGCCAGGCCATCCGCGCGCTGCTGGCCCTTGCGCCCGACACCGCGGTGCTGGTGACGGCCGACGGCGAGGTGACGGTGCCGGCGGCATCGGTGCAGGTGGGCGACGTGGTGCTGGTGCGCCCGGGCGACCGGGTGCCGGTGGACGGCCAGGTGCTGGAGGGCGCATCCGCGGTGGATCGCGCCCTGCTCACCGGCGAGAGCCTGCCGGTGGAGGTCGGTCCCGGCGATGCGGTGGAGGGCGGCGCCCTCAACGCCGGGGGCCGCATCACCGTTCGTGCCACGCGCGTGGGTGCCGACACCGCCGTGCACCGCGTGGCGCAGTTGGTGGAGGCCGCGCAGGCGGGCAAGGCGCCCGTGCAGAGGCTGGCCGATCGCGTGGCCGGCGTGTTCGTGCCCGTGGTCATCCTCATCGCGGTCGGCACGCTGGTCGGCTGGCTGGCGACCGGGCATCCCGCTGGCGAGGCCATGACCGCCGCGGTGGCCGTGCTGGTCATCTCATGCCCCTGTGCCCTCGGCCTGGCCACGCCCGCTGCGCTGATGGTGGGCACGGGCCGTGGCGCCCAGTTGGGAATCCTCATCCGTGGTCCCGAGGTGCTCGAGAGCACGCGGCGGGTGACCGTGGCGGTGCTCGACAAGACCGGCACGCTCACCGAGGGCGTCATGAGGGTGGCGCACGTGCAGCCGGCGGCGGGATGGGATGCCTCCGAGGTGCTCGCCCTGGCCGGGGCGGCCGAGGCCGGCAGCGAGCACCCCATCGCACGCGCAATCGCCGAGGCAGCGGGTGAGGCGGCGCCCCTGGTGGCCGCGAGCGCCTTCCGGTCGACGGCCGGCCTGGGCGTGACCGCCGAGGTGGAGGGGCGCGAGGTTCTGGTGGGGCGCAGCGACGCCCTGTCGGGTCCGCTCGCCGTGGCCCGCGACGCGGCCCGGTCGGAGGGTCGGACCGTGGTGGCGGTCGAGGTGGACGGCGTGCCGGCGGGCGTCATCGCCGTGAGTGACGTCATGCGGCCCGAGACGCCCCGGGCCATCGCGATGCTGCGCGAACTGGGGCTGCGACCCATCATGCTCACCGGCGACGCCGCTGCGCCGGCCCGGGCCGTGGCCGTCGCCGCGGGCATCGACGAGGTCGTGAGCGACGTGCTGCCTCACGACAAGGAGCGGGTGGTACGCGAGCTGCAGGAGGCCGGCGAGGTGGTGGCCATGGCCGGCGACGGGGTGAACGACGCCCCCGCGCTGGTGCGCGCCGATCTCGGCATCGCCATGGGCACGGGAACCGACGTGGCCGCCGAGGCCGCCGACATCACGCTGGTCACGCCCGACCCGCGGGCCATCGCCGACGCCATCCGCCTGTCACGCCGCACGCTTCGCACCATCCAGAGCAACCTGGTCTGGGCCTTCGGGTACAACGTCGCCGCCATCCCGCTCGCGGTACTGGGGCTGCTGAACCCGCTCATCGCCGCCGCCGCCATGGGGCTGTCGAGCATCTTCGTCGTCACGAACTCCCTGCGTCTGCGGGGGTTCAAGCCCGCTCGGTAGGCTGTGCCCG
>CAZIQQ010000002.1:0-45052 GCA_964541555.1 uncultured Bifidobacterium sp.
CTCGAGCCCAAGGTGCACTTCCCCAAGCCGCTCGACCTCTCGCCGCTGGTGGCGCTGGACCGCGAGCGCTGCATCGCCTGCTTCCGATGCGTGCGCTTCAGCCAGGACGTCGCAGAAGATGCCCAGCTGACCTTCCAGGAGCGCGGCGACCACACGGAGATCGCCACCTTCAGCGGCGACCCCTACGAGGGCCGCTTCACGGGCAACACCATCGATCTGTGCCCGGTGGGCGCGCTGACCAGCAGCCCGTACCGGTTCGTCAGCCGCCCCTGGGACATCAAGAACACGCCGTCGGTGTGCGCCGGGTGCTCCATGGGCTGCAACGTGGAGATCACCGAGCGCGACAACGAGGTGAAGCGCGTCACGGGCCGGCCCGACCCCAACATGGCCGTGGAGGAGGGCTGGATCTGCGACCGCGGGCGCTGGGGCTACCCGGCGCTGCGCAGCGCCGACCGCATCGACTCGGCCGTGCTGGTCGACTCCGTGGGCCGCCGCAAGGTGCTGCTGGAGCGCGCCGTGGCCGAGGCCGCGGGCGTGCTGGTGAACCGTGACGCCCGCGTGGGGATCCTTCTGGGCGACCCCGTCACCGTGGAGACCGGCTTCCTGGCCCTCGAGCTGGCGCAGCGCGTGGGCGCGGGCCCGGCGATGGTGGCGCGCATGGGTATCCCCGGCACGGGCCTGGGCCCCATGAGGTCGCTGCCCGGCGCCCAGATGGACGACATCGACCGCGCCGACGTGGTGCTGGTGATCGGCGGCGACCCCTGCACGCAGCAGCCGGTGGCCGAGCTGCGCGTGCGCAAGGCGCGCCGCCGCGGCGCGCGCGTGGCCGTGTTCGGCCCTCGCCCGTCGGCCCTCGACGACTCGTGCGAGGCCATGCGCACCGTGCCGGGCCACCTCATGGACGCCGCGGGCGCCATTCGCGATCGGCTGGACGGCAGCCAGCGGGCCGTGGTGCTGTGGGACGAGGCCGACTTCGCGGCCGAGCCCGACGCGGCGGCGCTCATCGCCGGCCTGGTGCAGGCCACCCCGGGCGCGCGGGCCATCGAGATGTGCGCCGACACCAGCGGGCCCGGCCTGCGGGCGCTGGGCATCGGCACCGACGCCGATCTGCTGGCCGCCACCGAAGCCGGCGAGATCGACGTCATCGTCACTATCGCCGCCGACCCCATCGCGGGCCCGTCGGGCGACCGCTGGGCACAGGCACTGGTGGGGGTGGGCACCATCGTCGAGATGGCGTCGCACGCCACAGCCATCACCGGCCACGCCGACCTGGTGCTGCCCCTGCTGACCCCCCTCGAGGAGGAGGGCGTGCTGGTCAGCATGACCGGGCGCGCACAGCGGCTTCGCCCCGGGGCGCGCGAGGTTCCGGGCGCGGCGGCGGCCTGGGAGATCCTCATCGGCCTCACCCACCGCCTCGGCAACCCCGTGCCAGACCGCACGCCCGCCCAGGCGTTCAGCCGCCTTGCCCGCGAGCACGCCCCGTTCGCGGGGCTCGACTACGAGGTGCTGGGGCGGGACGGCGCGGTGATCACCCCGCCTGCGCAGCCCGGGCCGGACTCCGGGCGGCGCGAGCCCCAGGGCGAGGGCCTGCTGGTGATCGCCTGCACGCCGGTGTTCGGCGACGCCACTGCGCACAGGTCGGACGCCCTGGCATCGGTGGTGGAGCCCACCCGCGTGGGGTTGTCGCCGGCCGAGGCCGATCGCCTGGGGGTGCGCACCGAGGCACGCGTGCGCATTGCCACCCCATACGGCGAGGCCGTGCTGCCGCTGGAGGTGGACGCCCGACTGCACGAGGGCGCCGCGTACCTGTACGTGGGCGACCCCGCGCAGCGCGCCATGCGCCTGCTGCCGCTGGACCGCGGCCCGGTACGCGCCGTGGTGGGCGTGGCCGCCCGCGAGGAGGTGAGCGCCTGATGCCGCAGGAGGCCGTGCTCACCATGCTCATCCAGGGCATCGTCGTCGTGGGAATCGTGTTCTCGTGCTTCGCGGGCCTCACGGTGATCGAGCGCAAGCTCATCGGCCGCTTCCAGGCGCGCGTGGGCCCCAACCGCGCGGGCCCCTTCGGCCTGCTGCAGCCGCTGGCCGACATCGGCAAGCTCACCTTCAAGGAGGACTTCGTGCCGGCGGGCGCCAACCGCTGGGTGTTCCGCCTTGCGCCGATAGTGCCCGTGGTGGCCGCGGTGGGCGCTCTGGCGCTCATCCCGTTCGGCGGGGCGCACGAGTGGTTCGGCCACACGGTCACGCTGTACGGCACCGACCTGAACGTGGGCGTGCTGGTGCTGCTGGCCCTGTCGAGCCTGGGCTTCTACGGGCTCATCCTGGGCGGGTGGTCCAGCGGCAACAAGTACTCGCTGCTGGGCGCCGCGCGAAACGCCGCGCAGATGGTGTCGTACGAGGTGGCCCTGGGGCTGTCGATCGTGGGCGTGGTCATGATCAGCCAGAGCCTGTCGCTGGTGGACATCGCCAACGACCAGGCCGAGGGCGTCTGGTACATCCTGTTCCAGCCCGTGGCGTTCGTGGTGTTCATGATCGCGGCCTTCGCCGAGACCAATCGCACGCCGTTCGACCTGGGCGAGGCCGAGAGCGAGCTGATCGCCGGGTACAACCTGGAGTACGGCTCGGTGAAGTTCGCCATGTTCGCGGCGGCCGAGTACGTGTCGATGATCGTCATCTCGGCCTTCGCCGCCACGCTGTTCCTGGGCGGCCCCGACGGGCCGTGGCTGCCCGGCTTCATCTGGCTGGGCATCAAGATCGGCGCGCTGCTGTTCCTCTTCATCTGGGTGCGCGCCACCGTGCCGCGCTTCCGCTACGACCGCCTGATGAAGTTCGGGTGGAAGGTGCTCATCCCCATCGCCACCCTGAACATCCTCGTCACCGCCATCGTCCTCGGACTGGGATTCGCCAACTGATGGGCGTACTCGATCCGCTCAAGGGCTTCGGCGTCACCTTCCGCAACCTGCTCACCAAGCCGGTCACCATCGGCTACCCCGAGCACAAGACGCCCGTGTACCCGAGGTTCCGCGGGCGCCACCGCCTGTGGAAGTTCGAGGACGGCCTCGAGAAGTGCGTGGGCTGCTCGCTGTGCGCGGCCGCGTGCCCGGCCGACTGCATCCGCGTGGTGGCCGAGGAGAACACGCCCGAGAACCGCGTGTCGGCCGGCGAGCGCTACGCGCGCATCTACGAGATCAACATGGCCCGCTGCATCTTCTGCGGCTACTGCGAGGTGGCGTGCCCGTTCGACGCCATCACCCTCGAGCACTCGTACGAGCTCAGCGAGTACACGCGCGAGGCGCTCATCTACACCAAGGACGTCCTGCTGGAGCCGGCCCCCAAGCAGCCACCGCTGCATCCCAACGTCCCCGGCGACCCCTCCCCGGCGGTCGACGCCTAGTGCCGGTGGACACACTGACGCCGGGCCGGCCCATGCTGTTCATGGGCGAGGGCTTCAGGGTGCACGCCACCAGCCACACCACCGGTGGCGGGTTCCTCATCGCCGAGATCCAGTCGCGGCCCGGTGGCGGGCCCGTGCACATGCACTCGCATGAGGCGGCCGAGCAGTACATGTGCCTCGAGGGCGAGATCACCGTGGTCACCGACGAGGGCGTTCACGTGCTGCGCCCCCACGACACCGTGACCATCACGCCCTGGCTGCCCCACACCTACCGCAACCTGGCCGACCAGCCGGCGCGCCTGCTGTGCACGCTGTCGCCGCCGCACGACATGGAGGCCTTCCTGCTGGAGGTCTGCGAGCCGGTGGCCCACGCCGATGCGCCGCTTCCCCAGGTGACGCGCGAGCAGAGCGACCACGCCATGCAGGTGGCCGCGCGCCACGGCATGCGCATACTCGACCCCTACGACCCGGCGGTGCTCGGTGGGTGAGCAGATCACCTTCGCCGTGGCGGCCATCGGTGCCCTGGGCTTCGGCGTCGGGGTGGTGTTCTTCCGCGACGCCTTCCGGGCGGCGGTGAGCCTGATCGGCACGCTGCTGTCGGTGGCGCTGCTGTTCGTGGCCCTCTACGCGCCGTTCGCCGCGGCGATCCAGGTGATCGTGTACGCCGGCGCCATCGTGGTGATGTTCCTGTTCGTCATCGCCTACCTCGGCGAGCGCGGGGAGATCACCACATTCGACCGGCTCGACCGCTGGCAGGTGATCGGCTGGCTGGGCGTGATCGGACTGGGTGCCTTCGGCGCCATCGCCGTGCTCGACAGCACGACGGGCCCCGCCGAGGCCGCTCCCGCCACCACCGACGTGGGTTCGCCCGCGGCCATCGGCGACGCCTTCCTGTCGGGCCACCTGCTGGCCTTCGAGGTGACCTCCCTGGTGCTGCTGGTGGCGGCCGTGGGCGCCGTGATCCTCGCCAAGAGCGCGGTACAGGGGGAGGGCGGCCGATGAACGTGCCGATCTCCGCCTACCTCATCCTCTCGCTGGCCCTGCTGGTGCTGGGCCTCGTCGGCGTGATGCGCCGCCGCAACCCGCTGATGCTCCTTCTGAGCGTGGAGCTCATGCTGAACGCCGGCAACGTGGCGCTCATCGGGTTCTCGCGCCAGTGGGATGACCCCTCGGGCCAGGTGTTCGCGCTCGTGGTGATGGTCATCGCGGCCGCCGAGGTCGTGATCGGCCTCGGGCTGGTGGTGTCGATCTTCCGCTCGCGCACAAACCTCGACGTCGACGAGCTGTCGTCGATGAAGGGCTGAGCGTGGCAACCGCCCTCGCATGGATCGTGCTCGTGGTGCCGCTGATCAGCGGCGTGGTGCTGGCCGGGTGGCCCACCGAGCCGCCGCACGCCATCACGCGCCTTCTGGGCATCGGCAGCATCCTGGTGTCGTTCGCGCTCACGCTCGCCGTGTTCATCGGCATGCTGGGCAAGCCGTCCGACGACCGCGTGTTCAGCTCGAGCGCGTTCGAGTGGATCGACATCGGCGACGTGCAGATCGACCTGTCGATCCTGGTGGATCCCCTGAGCGTGATGATGATGCTCATCATCACCGGGGTCGGGTTCCTCATCCACGTGTACTCGGCCGAGTACATGGATCACGACCGCGACTACCGGCGGTTCTTCGCGTGCATGAACCTGTTCGTGTTCGCGATGCTGCTGCTGGTACTGGCCGGCAACTTCTTCTTCCTCATCGTGGGCTGGGCGTTCGTGGGCCTGGCGTCGTACCTGCTGATCGGCTTCTGGTACGAGCGCCCCACGGCGGTGGCCGCCGCGAAGAAGGCCTTCGTGGTCAACGTGATCGGCGACGTCGGTCTGGTGCTCGCGGCCTTCCTGATACTGCGCCAGCTGGGCACTCTCGACTACGGCCAGGCGTTCGCGCGGGCCGATCAGGTGGGCGCGCAGTCGGGCACCGCCCTGGCCATCTGCCTGCTGCTGTTCGTGGGCGCCGCCGCCAAGAGCGCGCAGGTGCCGCTGCACACCTGGCTGCCCGACGCCATGGAGGGCCCCACGCCGGTCAGCGCGCTGATCCACGCGGCCACCATGGTGACCGCCGGCGTGTACCTGATCGTGCGCTGCCACGCGTTCTTCGACCTGTCGTGGATCGCCGGCGACGTGGTGGCCGTGGTGGGCGCGATCACCCTGCTGATGGCCGCGACCGTGGCGCTGCAGCAGGTGGACATCAAGCGCGTGCTGGCCTGGAGCACCGTGAGCCAGGTGGGCTACATGGTGATGGCCGTGGGCCTGGGCGCCTACGCCAGCGGCATGTTCATGCTGATGGCGCACGCCTTCTACAAGGCCGCGCTGTTCCTGGCGGCGGGCATCATCATCCACGCGCTGCACGACGAGCAGAGCCTCGACCGCATGGGCGGCCTGCGCAAGTACCTGCGCGTGGCGTACTTCGGCATGGGCGCGGGCTGCCTGGCCATCGCGGGAATACCGGGCTTCTCGGGCTTCTTCGCCAAGGACGACGTGCTGGCCAGCGCGCTGGCCTACGGCGGCATCGGCGTGTTCTGCTGGGTGGTGGGCATCGTCGGGGCCTTCCTCACCGCGCTCTACATGTTCCGCCTGCTCTTCCGCGCCTTCTTCGGCCCCGAGCCCCAGGGCGGGTACACCCCGAAGCCCCACCCGTCGCGGTGGTGGATGTCCATGCCGGTGATCATCCTGGGCATCCTCAGCATCGTGGGCGGCTGGGTGCAGATTCCCTTCGGATGGACCGAGATCAGCAGCTGGCTCGACCCGGTGCTGGGCACCGGCCCCGAGATCGTGGAGCCCACCCACACCACCGAGATCGTCACCATGATCACGGCGGTGGTGATGGCCATCGGGGGCATCGGCCTGGCCTGGTGGCTGTTCGGCGCCGACCCGCAGAGGCGCATCCGCCTGGCCCAGGTGGCCGCCGGCCCGCGAGGGGTCATGCGCGACGCCTGGCGGTTCGACGAGGCCTATGACGACATCGTGGTCGACTCCGGCCGCGATCTGGCCGACGTGATGATCAACAAGGTCGAGCCCGACGGCCCGCAGGGCATCATCACCGGCACCACGGCCCTCATGCGCGGCACCGCCCGCGTGGTGAGCGCGTCGCAGAGCGGCCTGGTGCGTGCCTACGTGTTCTGGATGGTGCTTGGCATCGCGGTGGCCGGGATCATCCTGGCGCTCGTCGTGGCGGGGGCGTCCTGATGCCCTGGGTGAGCATGCTCATCCTCGTGCCGCTGGTGGCGTCGGTCGTCCTGATGCTGCTGCCGGCCACCGAGCGCCGCCTGGCGCGCGCCGTCGCCCTGGTGGCGTCGTTCCTCACGCTCGCGGTGTCGATCGTGGTGCTGTCGCTGTTCGACGACCAGGCCACCGTGCTGTCGCAGGTGGACCACCTCGACTGGATCCCGGCGGCCGGGGTGTCGTGGGATGTCGGGGTGGACGGCATCTCGATCTGGCTGGTCATGCTGACCACCGTCATCTTCACCCTGGGCGTCATCGCCGCCTGCCAGCACCTTCCGCGCGAGCGCGCATCGGTGTTCCTGGGGCTCATCATGATGGCCCAGGCCGGGCTGCTGGGCCTGTTCACGGCCGGCGACCTCATCCTGTTCTACGTGTTCTGGGAGTTCATGCTCATCCCGTTCGCGCTGCTCATCTGGAACTGGGGCGGTGGCGAGCGCCGAAGCGCGGGCATGATCTTCGTGGTCTACACGATGGTGGGATCGCTGCTGATGCTGGTGAGCATCGTGGCCACCGGCCTGCTGGCCGCCGACCAGAGCGGCACCCTCACGTTCCTCATGCGCGACCTCATCGCGCAGGGCGCGCAGTTGGGCGAGGCCACCAGCACCATCCTGCTGGCGGGCTTCCTCATCGCCTTCGCCATCAAGATCCCGCTCTGGCCGTTCCACGGCTGGCTGCCGCGCGTGTACTCGCAGGCCCCCATCGTGGTCACCATCCTGCTGGCGGCCGTCATGAGCAAGGCCGGCGTGTACGGCCTGCTGCGCGTCGGCGTGCCGCTGTTCCCGGAGGGCATCGGCAACCTCATCATCCCGGTGGCCATCCTGGCGCTGGTGGGCATCATCTATGGGTCGCTGCTGGCGTGGCGTGCCCCCACCATGCGCCTGCTGGTGGGTTACTCCAGCCTCGCCCACCTGGGATTCATCGTGCTGGGCATCATCGTCATCGACCGCATGGCCGCGCAGGGCGCCGTGCTGCAGATGATCAACCACGGCATCGTGGTGGCCGCCGCCTTCGTCATCGTGATGATCCTGGCGCGCGGCACCGGCACCGAGGACATGGACCGCCTGGGCGGCCTGGCCAAGGGCGCCCCCAAGCTGGCCGTGGCGTTCCTGTTCGTCACCATGGCGGCCCTGGCGCTGCCGGGGTCCAACGCCTTCGTGGGCGAGTTCTTCATCCTCGGCGGCGTCTTTGACAAGTACGCCTGGATGGCCGTCATCGCCATGCTCGGCGTGATCTACGCAGCCGTCTACATGCTGCGCATGTACCAGAGCACCATGAACGGCCCGGTGCGCGGCGTGCAGGACGACGGCCGCGCGGCGGAGATGCGCGGGCGTGACGCCATCATCCTCGTGCCGCTCATCCTGATGATGCTGTGGATCGCCATCTGGCCCGCCAGCATCGTGAACACCACGCGGTCGAGCACCGACCTGGCGCTCATCCCCGCCCAGGTGGCCGAGGACCGGCAGGCAGCGGACATGACGATGCGTGGGGTGCGCCCATGAACGCCGGCGCAGCGCTGACCATGTACGTGATGGGCGCCACCATGGTGCTGGCCTTCGTGCTGGCCGTGGTGCCGCTGCCGGCATCGTTGCGGCGCCTGCCCGAGTTCACCGGCATCGCGGGAATCGTGGCCACGCTGGCCATCACCGTGGCCCAGTGGGGCGAGCGCCAGGTGGCCTTCTACGGCGAGCTGCGCATCGACCGCTTCGGCCTGCTGATGACCTGGGTCATCATGCTGTCGGCCCTCGCCACCATCGCGCTGGCCTGGGGCGAGCCCGCCGCTGCCGGGCGCAGGCCGGAGTTCACGGGCCTGGTGCTGGCGGCGGCCACCGGCATGATGCTCACGGTGATGAGCGGCGACCTCATCACGCTGTTCATCGGCATCGAACTGCTCTCGGTGTCGCTCTACATCCTCTGCGCCATCGAGGTGGCGCGCGAGCGCTCGCTCGAGAGCGGCCTCAAGTACCTCATCACCGGGTCCATCGGCACGGCACTGCTGATCTACGGCTTCGCGCTCCTCTACGGGGTGGCCGGCACCACATCGCTGGCGGGAATCGCCGACCGCCTGGCCACCGTTGACGGTTTGGCATCGCAGCCCCTGCTGGTTGCCGCGATCGCGCTGATCGTGGTGGCCCTGGGCTTCAAGGCCAGCGCGGTGCCCTTCCACATGTGGACGCCCGACGTCTACCAGGGCGCGCCCACCCCGGTGACGGCCTTCATGGGCACTGGCACCAAGGCCGCGGCCATGGGGGCGTTCCTGCTGGTGTTCACCGGCGCCACCCAGCAGGCATCGGGCGACTGGCGGGTGCTCATCGGCGCCATGGCCGTCATCACGATGGTGGTGGGCAACGTGGGTGCCCTGGCGCAGGACAACGTCAAGCGCATGCTGGCGTGGTCGAGCATCGCCCAGGCCGGCTACCTGCTGATGGGCGTGGCCGTGGGCACGGAGGCCGGCGCGGCGGCGCTCATCTACTACCTGTTCGCCTACGTGGCCATGACCCTGGCGGCATTCGGCATCGTGGTGCTGCGCGAGCGCGAGGTGGAGGACGGCGACCGGCTGGCGGCATTCACCGGGTACGGCCGCGCGCGCCCGTGGGCCGGCGTGGTGATGACCCTCGCCCTGCTGTCGCTGGCGGGCTTCCCGCCGCTGGCCGGGTTCGTGGGCAAGTTCCTGCTGTTCGGGTCGGCCGTCGACGCCGGGATGTCATGGCTGGCGATCGTGGCCGCGGTGGCCAGCGCGATCAGCGTGGTCTACTACCTGCGGGTGGTCATCGTCATGTGGTCGCCGGCGCCCGAGGACCAGAGGCCCGAGCGCCGCCTGCAGGTTCCGCGCAGCGTGGCCGGCGTGGCCGTCCTGGGAGCAGTCGCGGTGATCGGCCTGGCCATCTGGGCGCAGCCGCTGATCGAGCTGTGCACGGACGCCGCGCGCGCCCTGATGATCCCCTGAGCCGAAGGGCCCGGCGCTAGGCGGATACGCCCCGCAGGAAGATGTCGACGAACACCTCGACCTGCGCCCGGGTGATGGTCTCACCGCGCACTGCGCTGATGGAGAGGATCGGCCCGAGAAGGGCGTTGATGGCCACGCCGAGGTCGATGCCCTCGCGCATCTCCCCGCGTTCGACGCCGCGCGCGAACACCTGCATCATCACGACATCCCAGGAGTCGACGACGCTCGTGGCCCACACCCTCTGGAGGGCCTCGTACCGCGTCATCTCGCCGATCACGGATGTGAACAGCTGCCCGGCTGTGCCGTTGAAGTGGTTGGCAACCTCCGCCGTGATTGCCAGGAGGTCCCCGCGCAGCGAGTCGGTGCCGGGGTCGGCCACGGGCTCCCAGACCTCCGCGAGGGCGGCCACCACCAGCGACTCCTTGTCGGGCCACCTGAGGTAGATGGTGCCCTTGCCCACGCCTGCCGCGTCTGCCACGGCGGCGATGGTGAGGCCGCCGAAGCCGCGCTCCAGCAGCAGATCGCGCGTGGCATCCAGCACCACGCCCTCCACGCGGGGATCACGCGGGCGGCCGCGCTGCCGGCGCACCGGCGGGGAATCGGTTTCGGCAGTACTCGTGGTCATAAGAACACCGTACACCCCGCCCGGGACGGGCACGCCGGCGTGCCGGTGTTACCGTGGACGCGCGTGAGAGGCATTCTCGGCGACCTGCGCGACCACCCCGGCACCTCGGCGCTGCTCTTCGACATCGACGGCGTGCTGGCGCCCATCGTGCCGCACGCAGCCGATGCGCGCGTGCCCGACGACGTACTGGCGCTGATGGCCCAACTTGCCGGGCGCTACCTGCTGGCCGGCGCCATAAGCGGGCGTGGCATCGATGACGTGGACCGCATGGTGCCCGTGCCGGGCATCGCCCGGGGCGGCAATCACGGGCTCGAGGTGGCGGGGCCCGGCGAGCCCCCGCGACTGGTGCCGGGCGCGGGGGCGAGGATCGACGTTCTGCGGACGTTCGTGGACGCCCTCGATCAGCACGAGCTGGCTGCCCGGGGCGCATGGATGGAGGACAAGGGCGCATCGGTGAGCCTGCACTTCCGCCAGGCGCCCGACCCCGTGGCCACGGGCGCCTGGCTGCGCGAGCAGGTTCGGCCCGCGGCGCTGGCGGCCGGCCTGCGTACGCGGGACGGCAGGATGATCCTCGAGCTGCTGCCCGACCTCGACGTGGACAAGGGCACGGCGCTTCGCGCGCTGGTGACGGCGGCGGGCGCGCGCCGGGTTCTGTACGTGGGCGACGACCGCACCGACGCCGACGCGTGGCGCGAGATGCGGGCCATGGGCGATGCCGGGGAACTCGATGCCGCGCACTGCGTGCTGGCCGATGGACCCGAGGTGGACGCCTCGGTGAGGGACGCAGCCGACGCCTCTGTGGACGGCCCCGATGGGGTGCGGGCCCTCATGCGGCAACTGGCCCGCTGACCCTTCGGGGGGCGCCGGGTTCCACGGGAACGTCACACCGCTCGATCCTGGCCTGCGGCCGGTTTTTCCCATCAGGGCTACTGATAACGTGCCGCATCGTCAGGTAGGCGTCGGGGGATATGCGGGCACTAGGCACACGTAGCGGGCTCATCACGGTCATCGTCACCGGGATCGTCGCCGTCGGGCTCGCCGCTGCCTTCCTCGTGGTGCAGTGGACCACGCGCCCGGTGGTGAACCCGCTGCAGCCCACCGCCGGCGGATCCATCAGCCCGGCCAAGAGGCCCATCGTGGTGGGCACCACCTCGGGCGCCATGGGCGACCTGAAGGTGACCATCGACGGCACCGATGTCACCGACAAGGTCGGCGGCGCGGGCGACGGCATCGTGGTGAACGCGCCGAACCTCAAGGACGGCCCGCACACGATGTCGGTGTCGTACACGGCCGGCAACCTGTTCTCGCGCGGGGCATCGGCCGAGTGGACCTTCACGGTCGACACCAAGCCGCCGGCCCTCAAGGTGAATGTGCCGCTGGGGCGGGGCGTGAACACCCGCGACGTGCGCTTCGCCGGCACCACGCAGCCCGGCAGCATCGTGAAGGCCACCTGGGAGGGCGCCTCCGTGGCCGCCCGGGCAGATGCGTCAACCGGCTCCTGGGCCATGCAGGGCCGCCTGCCCGAGGGCAACAGCACCATCACCTTCGTGTCCACCGACCCGGCCGGCAACACCACCACGAAGAAGCGCAAGGTGGTGGTGGATACCCGCAAGCCCACCCTGACGCTCGGCGGAACCAAGAAGCTGATCAAGCTGACCACCACATCGGCACCCGTCATCTACGGGCGTGTAGGTGGCGACAAGCCGCGCGACCTGCTGTTCGGCGCGAAGATCAACGGGCAGCAGATCCCCGTGCTCAAGGGAGCGGACGCCGTGGGCGGCCAGACCGCGACGGCCGACGCCAAGGCATCGGGTGAGGGCGGCCCCTCCCTCACCGTGTCGGGCAACCGCTTCGCCCTGGCCCCCGGCAAGCTGGCCGAGGGGAAGAACGAGATCACCGTGTGGGTGCGCGACCCCGGCGGCAACGTGGCCCGCCAGCAGTTCACCTCGTTCGTCGACACCTCATCCGAGTTCGGCGCGTCGCAGCTGATGAAGGGCGCCATCGGCGCCGACGTCGACCAGCTGCAGGAGCGCCTGGGTCAGATGGGCCTGTGGAAGGGCGGGTCGACGGGCAAGTACGACGCCAAGACCGTCAAGGCGGTCGAGAAGTACCAGCGCAAGTACAAGCTGAAGGTGAACGGCAAGGTCGACGCCCGCACCCTGCGTGCACTGGTGGGCAAGATCACGGTTGACCTGTCGTCCACCACGCTCACGCTCGAGCGCAACGGCAAGGTGGTCAAGACCTACCGCGTGGCCATCGGCCAGCCGGCGTACCCCACGCCCACCGGCACATTCAAGATCGTCAACAAGCAGAAGAACCCCACGTGGAACCCGCCCGACTCCCCGTGGGCCGAGGGCCTCGGGGCCATCCCGCCCGGCCCGGGCAACCCGCTGGGCACCCGCTGGATCGGCACCTCGGCGCCGGCAGTGGGTATCCACGGCACCTACGCCGACTACTCCATCGGCAGCGCCGCCAGCCACGGCTGCCTGCGCATGCACATCTCCGAGGTCGAGGAGCTCTACGAGATGGTGGCCGTGGGGATGCCCGTGGAGATCAGGCCCTGACCGACGCCCCCGGCGTGCCGGCACTCACCGACGCGGACTTCGACGCGCGGGTGATGGAGCAGGCGGGCCTCGTGCTGGTGGATTTCTGGGCGCCGTGGTGCGTGCCCTGCGAGAAGGTGTCGCCCATCGTGGAGGCCCTGGCCGCCGAGTGCCCGGCGCTATCCGTGAGGGCGCTCGATGTCGATGCCCACCCGGTGGCCTCCGCGCGCCACGCTGTGCTGTCGCTGCCCACGCTCATCCTGTTCCGTGACGGCGTCGAGGTGGAGCGCCTCACTGGCGCCCCATCGGAGAAGCGGATCAGGAAGGCCATCGGCAGGCACCTGCCCTAGCCTCCCCGGTGCCAGGCACTTAACCGTTCGTCCGGAGCCCAATCGATGTCCGACCGCCCCATGCCCCCCATGTACTTCAGCCTTCGCACGGTTCAGCCGTTCGCGAAGATGTCGCTGCAGCCCGTCGACGGCGAGGAGGGCGTGCAGCTCACCATCGCCGACGGCCAGGTGGTGGGCATGCTGCTGCCCGACGTGCGCATGCTGAAGCGCCTGGAGGAGATCTGCGAGAAGGCGGGGGTCGACCCCTACGAGTGCTGGCGCCGCGTGCAGGGGGACGTCGACCTCTCCATCAAGATCCGCTCGAAGTCGGGTTGATCCGCGTCACCCTTCCCCCCGGGACATTGCGCAAGGCGGTAGCCGTGGCGCTGGGCACCGTGGCCATCGCGGGCGCGGTGATCACCGTAGGCGTCGCCGCCAGCGGCGACGAGTGGACCGTCCGCGCCACTCCGGCCGACGACACGTGGGTGTCGGTGACGTACGGCAACGGTCTGTTCGTCGCCGTGAGCGGCACGGGCACCGGCAGCCGGGTGATGACCAGCCCCGACGGGGTCACGTGGACCAGCCGTCCGTCTCCTGCGGATATCAGCTGGCGGGGGGTCACCTACGGCAACGGCCGTTTCGTTGCCGTAGGGGGCGACGTCACCGGCTCCACCCTCAACGACTCGGGCGTGATGACCAGCCCCGACGGGGTCACGTGGACCAGCCGCGCCTCGTCGGCAGGGGTTGCCTGGCAGGCGGTGGCATTCGGCAACGGCCAGTTCGTGGCGGTGGGGCAGGACCCCGTCACCTCCTCATATGACCGCGTGATGACCAGCCCCGACGGGGTCACGTGGACCACCCGGGCTGCGGCAGAGAGGCTCTACTGGCGGGGCATCACGTTCGCGGGCGGGAAGTTCGTGGCGGTCGGCGGAACGGTGACGGGCCTCACGTCGACGACCCGGGCCATGACGAGTCCCGACGGGGTCACGTGGACCGCCGCGCAGGCCTTCCCGCTGTCACCGACGCCCGGCAACTTCTATTCGGTCGCATATGGCAATGGCACGTTCGTGGCGGTGGGCGGTGGGGGCGCCAACCCCACTCCGGGCCGGATCGCCACCAGCACCGATGGCGATACCTGGACCGCCCGGTCGGTGCCGGCGCTGGATGGCCAGGGCAACACCTGGCGTGGCGTCGCATACGGCGACGGAAAGTTCGTGGCCATCGGGCAGTCGGGCGACGTGACGCGCCTCGCCACGAGCCCCGACGGCGCCACGTGGACCCCCGGCGTCACCCCCGTCCTGAACCAGTGGTACGGGATCACCTACGCCCGCAACATGTTCGTGGCGGTCGCGCAGAGCGGAGCCGGTGACCGGGCCATGAGCAGCGGCGAACTCTCCCCCGCTGTTCCGCAGGCCCCCACCGCCGTGGCGGGGGATGCCCAGGCCACCATCACCGCGCGCCAGGGCACCGTGGGCCTCGGCACCGGCGGGGCCGTGACCACCTTCGCGGTCACCGCGAGCCCGGGCGGCCGCAGCTGCACGGCCACGGGACCCATAAGCGGGTCGTGCACCATCACCGGGCTCTCCAACGGCACGGCGTACACCTTCACCGCTACGGCCACCAACAGTGCGGGCACCTCGGCGGCGTCCCCGCCATCCGCGGCGGTGACGCCCAGGGTGCCCCGTCTGTCAGCGCGCACGCGATGCGTGCTGGGCAGGTGCACGACCAGCGGGTCCGTGCCAACCGGGGCAACGCGCGTGACCCAGGTGGCCGTGACCGCGCGCGCGGCCGAGCGGGCCACGGGCAGGTGCACCATCAAGGCCACCGGTACGGGTGCCGCGCGCGCGCGCACCTACACCTGCACCATCCGCCTGTCGAGGGGCTGGTGGGGTCTCTCCACCCAGGCGCGCTCGGCCGGCGCCGTCACCGCCCAGTCGGTGAAGCGCGTGCGGGTCGTGCGGACATCCATCCCGGTGGTCGCCGGCTAGCGACCCGGGCCGCCGCTACCCGAGGGCGCCGACCAGTTCGGCGGCCTCGGGGGCGCCGATGCGACCGGTCTTCACCATGCCCACGTCGCCGGACGCCGTGATTACGATGCCGGCGGGCACGCTCCAGATGGGCAGGGCCCCGGCCTCGGGGTGCTCGTCGAGGTCCACGTCCACCACTGCGCGACCGGTGGCGGCATCGTGGATGGCCTGCTTCGCCGCGGGGCAGCGCGGGCAGTTGGGCGCGGTGACCACCAGCAGCCACGGGCCCTCGCCCTGCAGGCCGAAGGCCTTCTTCAGGTCGTGGGCGGCTCCGACACGGCGGATGACCTGCTTCCACGCGATGCAACCGATGCAGATTCCGGTGACGGCCGAGAACAGCGCCACGGCGGCAACGACGCCCACCACGATCCATCCGGCGGTGTCGAGCCCGCCGTAGAGCAGTCCGATGGCGGCCGCCAGCATCGACAGGGCGATGGCCTGGGCAAACCTCACCGGGGCCGACGGCTCGAGCTCGGCGGGGCGCACGGGCAGCAGGGCGAACAGGTACGCCACCGGCGACCAGCGCGGGCCGATCATCCCCAGCAGCACAAGCGCGGCGGCCACGATCACCACCGCGGGGGTCTGGAACAGCACGGCCTCGAGGCACAGCAGCCCCGTGATGGCCTGGGCGAAGCGCGGTGCCCACGGGTGCACGGCGGCGGGGGTGCGGGCGGGGAGTGCGAAGGTGCTCATCGGCCGGGAGTGTTATGCACGGGCGAGGGAAATGGCAACCGGCTCGCCGTCGATCTCGCCGTCCTCCCGGTGCAGTGGGGTGAACGGAACCCCGTGGCCCACGCTCAGCTCGCTGGCCAGCACCTCACCGGCGATCCAGTCGCGATGGGCGTCGATGGCCTCGCGGATGCGCCCGGAGCCGTCGAGGTGCAGCACGATGCGGTCCTCCACCTTCAGGTCGGCGGCACGTCGGGCCGTCTGGATGGCGCGCACCAGATCGCGGGCCAGGCCCTCCATCTCGAGCTCGGGCGTGAGCTCGGTGGCCAGGCCCACGGCAAGCGCACCACCCTCGGCCACGGCATAGCCCTCCGAGGGGCGCACCTCGCGCAGGAAGTCGTCGTCGTGCAGCACCTCGTCGCGTCCGGCCACGGATACCGTGACCGACTGCCCGGCATCGAGGGCCTGCACCGTGGCCGTGGGGTCGAGCGCCGCCACGGCCTCGGCCATCGCCGGCATCTCCTTGCCCATGCGTGGGCCCAGCGTGCGGTAGTTGGGCTTGAGGCTCACCTGCACCAGCCCACCGGCGTCGGTGACGAAGCGCACCTCGCGCACGTTGAGCTCCTCGGCCACGATGCCGCTGAGCCCCTCCAGCACGCGCGCGGTGGCCGGCGGGCAGGCGATGACGGCCTCCTGCAGCGGCTGGCGCACCTTCAGCTTGGCCTCCTTGCGCGCCGAGCGGCCCAGGGTGGTGGCCTCCATCGCCGCGGCCATGGCCTGCTCGAGCTGCTCGTCGCGTCGGCCGCCCGGGGCGGGCCAGTCGGCCAGGTGCACGCTGGGCGCGGCCGAGTCGTCGTGGGCCGCCACCAGGTTGCCCCACATCTCGTCGGCCACGAACGGGCAGAACGGCGCCAGCAGCAGCGAGATGGTGGTGAGGCACTCGTGCAGGGTGGCGAAGGCCGCGGCGGTGTCGGCGGCATCGTCGCTTCGCCAGAACCTGCGGCGGGAGGTGCGCACGTACCAGTTGGAGAGGTCGTCGACGAGGTCCTCGAGGGCGCGGCCGGCGCTGGTGGGGTCGTAGTCGGCAAGCCGCGCCGTGACGTGCTCGACGGTGCTGTCCAGCCGCGACAGCGCCCAGCGGTCCATGGCCGACCTCTCCGCCACGGGCGGGGCCGGATCGCCCGGCGACCAGCCATCGGGCAGGGCCGCATAGGTGACCAGGAACGCATAGGTGTTCCAGAGCGTGAACAGGAAGCGGCGGCGGGTCTCGTCGACCACGTCCAGGCTGAAGCGGAACGACTCCCACGGGCTCTGGGCCGTGAACAGGTACCAGCGGAAGGCATCGGCCCCCGCGTGGTCGATGACCGTCCAGGGCTCCACCACATTGCCCTTCGACTTGCTCATCTTCTGGCCCTCGCCGTCGAGGATGAGCCCCAGGCACACCACGTTGCGGTAGGGCGCCTCGTCGAACAGCAGCGCACCCTCGGCCAGCAGCGAGTAGAACCAGCCGCGGGTCTGGTCGAGCGCCTCGCATACGAAGTCGGCGGGGAAGCGCCCCGACAGGTCGTCGGGCCCCTCGAAGGGGTGGTGGTGCTGCGCGAACGGCATGGCGCCTGAGTCGAACCACACATCTGCGACTTCCGGCACACGGTGCGCCACCCCCCCGCAGCCGCAGCGAATGGCGATTTCGTCCACGTAGGGCCGGTGCGGATCGAGGGTGCCTGTCACCTCATCCACAGCCCTCTCGCGCAGTTCGGCGAACGATCCGATGGCCGTGACCTCGGCGCACTCGTCGCAGCGCCAGAAGGGCAGCGGCGTGCCCCAGTAGCGCTCGCGGCTGATGGCCCAGTCGACGTTGCCCTCGAGCCAGCGGCCGAAGCGGCCGTGCTTCACGTGGTCGGGGTGCCAGCCCACCTGCTCGTTCAGCGCCAGCATGCGGTCGCGCACATCGGTGGTGCGGATGTACCACGACGGCTTGGCGTAGTAGAGCAGCGGGGTGCTGCAGCGCCAGCAGTGCGGGTAGGAGTGCTCGTACGGCTTCTCGCGGAACACCCGGTCGCGCGCCTCGAGGTCGGTGATGAGCACCCGGTCGGCGTCCTTCACGAACGTGCCCTCGGCCTGGGGCACCGCCTTGGTGAACAGGCCCTGGCGGTCGACCGGGTTCGGGGCGTCAAGCCCGTGCTCGCGCGCCGCCCGCATGTCGTCCTCGCCGAAGGCCGGCGCGATGTGCACGATGCCCGTGCCGTCCTCGGTGGTGACGAAGTCGCTCATCACCACCATGTGCTTGCCGGGGATCAGCCCGAACGGCGGGTCGTACTGCGCGCCCGCCAGATCGGAGGCCGGCATGACGCGCTCCACCACGGCGCCCTCACCCATGACGGCCGGCACCAGGGCATCGGCCATCACCAGGCGCTCGTCGCCATGCACCACCACCGCATAGTCGGTGCCCGGATTGATGGCCGCCGCCTGGTTGGCCGGAAGCGTCCACGGCGTGGTGGTCCACACGAGCAGGGACAGCCCCTCCCCCATGGCCTGCCCGCTGTGCAGCGGGAACTTCACGTAGATCGACGGGTCGGTGACGTCCTTGTAGCCCTGGGCCACCTCGTGGCTGCTCAGCGCCGTGCCGCAGCGCGGGCAGTAGGGCACCACCTTGTCCGACTCGTACACCAGTCCCTTCTGGTGCAGCGTGGCCAGGCTCCACCACACGCTCTCGACGTAGTCGGTGTCCATGGTGCGGTACGCCTGCGAGGTGTCCACCCAGAACCCGATGCGCTCGGTGAGGCGCTCCCACTCGTCGAGGTACTCGCCCACCGACTCGCGGCAGCGTGCGTTGAACTCGGCGATGCCGTAGGCCTCGATCTCGGGCTTGCCGCTGATTCCCAGCTGCTTCTCGACCTCGAGCTCCACGGGCAGGCCGTGGCAGTCCCACCCGGCCTTGCGCTCCACGTAGCGCCCGCGCATGGTGTGGAAGCGCGGGAAGATATCCTTGAAGACCCGCGACAGCACGTGGTGCGAGCCGGGTCGGCCGTTGGCGGTGGGCGGTCCCTCGTAGAACACGTAGGGGTCGGCGCCACGGCGCATCTCGACGCTGCGGTTGAACACGTCGCCCTCGCGCCAGCCCGCGAGCACGCGCTCCTCCATCGACGTCCAGTCCGACGCCGGGCCCACCGGCTTCCAGCGGCTCATGCGGCCGCCCGCTCGCCGGCCTCGAAGGCCCTCACGCCATCGATCACCTGGTGGAAGTCGTCGAACGGCAGGTATTCGCGGTCGCGGTCGTCCAGCCATGCGGCCAGGCCGGCGCGTGCGAACACCAGGTCGGCAAGGCCGGATACGCAGCGATCGCTGATGCCGTCGCCCACGTACACCACCGGCTCGCCCTCGTGACGCACCCGCATGGCGTGGCGCTTGCACCGGCGGTCGCACAGCTCGCACAGCTCGCCGCGGTCGTCCGAGAACACCAGGGTGCAGCCATCGGCGGAGAAGATCGCCTCGTTGGACACCACCTCGAGGTGCCCGAGCCCCAGGTCGCCCATGACGAGGTCGATGACCGAGCGGAAGCCCGCCGACATCACCACCAGCCTGTGGCCGCGCTGCTCGGCGAACTCCACGAGGTCGGTGAAGCCGTCCCGCACGCCCGCTCGCTCGCGGATGAGGGCGGACACCTCGTCGGGGGTCGCGGTGACCGTGCGGAACTGCTCGGACATTGCCTCTTCGATGGTGATGCGGCCCGCTACGAGGTCGGGCTCGAGCTCATCCCATACGCCCGCGCGCCCGTATTCGTCGACGATGACGTGCAGGGTGTCGCGCATGGTGATGGTGCCGTCGAAATCCACGGCGAGCAGGAGCGGGGCCACGGCCGGTGAGGCTACCAACGACGTCGCTACCATGAGCCGCGTGCAGGAGATGACCCCATAGACGCCCCTCGCCCCGTGTTCATCCACGGCGCCGGCCGTACCCCGGCATCGTGGGGGCCGCAGCTCGCCCGATTCGAGGGCGCGCTCGCCGTGGCGCTGCCCGGTCACCCCGACGGACCACCCCTCGAGGGCACCCGCGCGATGGCCGACTGGGTCATCGCCGAGGTCGGCGAGGTTCCCGGGCCACTCGTGATGGCGGGCCACTCCCTGGGCGGCGCCGTGGCGCTGGAGGTGGCCCTCGCGCGCCCCGACCTGGTGTCGGGCCTCGTGCTGGTGTCCACCGGCGCGCGCCTTCCCGTGCCCGACGACGCCATCGCGCGCATCGACACCGACTTCGAGGCCGAGTGCGCCCGCATGGTGCAGCAGTCGTGGCTGCACCACGAGCCCGAGCTCATCCGCCGTGGCACCAACTCGGTCATCTCCATGGGCCCGGAGAGCCTGCGCGCCGACTACCTGTCGGCGCGCGATCACGACGTGCGCGGGCGCCTCGCGGGGCTCGACATCCCCGCGCTCGTGGTGAGTGGCGAGCAGGACCCCCTCGTTCCCACCTGGCTGTCGGAGGAGATGGCCGACGAGCTGCCCGACGCCACGCTGGCCGTCATCACCGACGCCGCGCACGTGCCACAGCTCGAGCGCCCCGAGGCCATCGACCTGCTGGTCGCCGCGTTCCTGGCGCGCCTCGAGATAGCGCTCACGGGAGACGCGTGACCGAGCCGCGGCATGCGGCGGACCACCCGATCGTGCTGCTGGTGAACCCGCGGTCGACGGCCGCGCAGCCCGGGCTCACCGAGTACGCCGAGCACGTGCTGTCGCCATTCGGGGTGCGCGCGGTGCTCACCACGCAGGAGCGTGGCCACGCCGCCGAGCTCGCCCGGTTCGCCATGCAGGAGCACGAGGCGCTCACCGTGGTGACGCTGGGTGGCGACGGCACGGCAGCGGAGGCCGCGGGCGCCCTGGTGGGAACGGGTGCGGCGCTGGCCCCCATGCCGACGGGCAGCACCAACGTCTTCGCCCGCACCATCGGCTGGCCCATGGACCCGCGCGAAGCCATCGATCGCCTCGTGCGCGCCATCGAGGGCGGCCAGCATGCGGCGTCGGTGACCATCGGCCATGTGGAGGCCAGCGGCCAGGACCGTTTCTTCATCGTGAACGCCGGAGTGGGAATTGACGCCGAGGCCGCCGACCTGGTGGAGCGTCACCCCGAGTGGAAGCGCCGGGTGGGCCAGGTGTGGTTCGCCAGCGCCACCTTCCTCGCCGCCACGCGACAGCGGCGGCAGCCCCTCATGCGGGTGTCGATCGATGGGGGCACGTCGTTCCCCATGGCATCGGTGAGCGTGGCCTGCACCCGGCCCTACGCCTACTTCCGCCGGCACGCCTTCGACCTCATCCCCGAGGCCGGCCAGGACGGCGCCCTCGGATGGCTGGGGTCCGTGAACCGGGGCATGTCGGGCCCGGCCATCGCCGCGGCGGGCGCCTTCACCGGTGCCTGGCACCTCGACTCGTCGCGGGTGGCCCACGGCGTGGCCCGGGCCTCGATCGTGCTGGAGAGCAGCGAGGGGGTGGCCCTGCAGGCAGACGGCGAGCCCCTGGGTCGTCACCGTCGCATCGTCATGACCCCCGCGGCGGGGCTGCTGGTGCTGAGGGGCGACGGCCAGGCACGATGAGCGCCGGCGGTCGCGACTAGATCTCGCGCCCGGCCACCAGATCGTCGAGGTGGGTGTCGATGCGCCGCCCCAGCATCGCGAGCGACCGGGTGCTGCCGGGACCGCCGTGGCGGGCGGCAAGGCACAGCGTGGCGCGCACGTCGCGCATGGCGGCGGCGGCGCCCGCGGGAAGCCCGCCGCCATCAGAGGGGCCGGGTGGTGGCCATTCGGCCGGGCGGCCGTGCATGAGGGGGGCGATCACCCGGCGGGTGGCCCGCACCACCTGGTCGAACTCGGTGTCCGGCAGTGCCGTGCGGGCGTCGTCGAGGATGTCCCGCACCTGCGGCCAGGGATCCGACGGCTCGCCGTCGGGAGCCGACCTCACCAGCGCCATGGCGTCGTCGATGGGGACCAGGCGCGCGGCGTCCATGCGGCGCTCCCCGGGGTCCTCCTCGGGCGGCATGCTCAGCCCGGAGGCGGGGTCTCGCGGCCCGTGGCCATCCCCATCCCGCTCTCGGGGTCGCGCAGGGGGCCCAGCTTGCGGAACCTCTCGCGGCGCGCCCGGCGGCGATCGGCCGACGGCATGGCGTCGAGGTCTGTGAGGGCGCGGTAGATGTACTGGTCGAGGATCTCCGCGGCCTGCTCGTGGTCGGTGTGCGCCCCGCCCTCGGGCTCGGGCACCACCACGTCCACCACTCCCCACCGGTAGCAGTTGGCGGCCGTGGGCTTGAAGGCCTGCGCAGCCAGACGCGCCTTGCTGGCATCGCGCCACAGGATGGCCGACGCGCCCTCGGGGCTGATGACCGAGTAGGTGCTGTTCTCGAGCATCAGCACGCGGTCGGCCACGCCCAGGCCAAGCGCGCCGCCCGAGGACCCCTCACCGATGACCACCGCGATGGTGGGCACGTCGAGGCGCCACATCATCTGGATGCTGCGGCTGATCGCCCCGCCCTGGCCGCGCTCCTCGGCGCTCGCCCCCGGGAACGCGCCCGGGGTGTCGATGAGAGTGACCACCGGGATACCCAGGCGGTTGGCGATCTCCATCACCCGCATGGCCTTGCGGTAGCCCTCGGGCCCGGCCATGCCGAAGTTGCGGTACGTGCGCTCGTTGGTGTCGCGGCCCTTCTGCTGGCCGATGAAGGCCACCGGGCGGTCGTGGAAGCGCCCGAAGCCGGCCACCAACGCGGCGTCATCGCCGTACAGGCGGTCGCCGTGCATCTCCTCGAACTCCGAGCACATGCGGTTGATGTAGTCGAGCGTGTAGGGGCGCTCCGCGTGGCGCGCCAGCTGCACGCTCTCCCAGAGGTCGTCGTCGGGCGCGTCCGATCCAGGCCGGCGCACCTTCTCGGCCACCTTGCGCACGAAGCGCCCGCCGTGCTTCTTGTCGCTCATCCTGCGTCCTCGCCGTCGGTGGACCCGGGACGGATGCGGTCCATCATCGACTTCACCTTCTGCGCGCCGCCCTGCGCCCACTGCAGGCCGGGCGGCGCGGTGCCCGCCACCTGATCGGCATCGGGTCGGCTCAGGATGTGCAGGATGCGGCCGATGCGCTCGGCCAGCTCACGACGGTCGACCACGGCGTCCACCTGGCCGTTTGCCAACTGGCGCTCGGCGCGGCCGAAGTCGGACGGCAGCACCTCGCGGGTGGTCTCCTCGATCACACGCGGGCCGCTGAAGGCGATGAGCGCGCCGGGCTCGGCGTAGGTCACGTCGCCCAGCGAGGCGAACGAGGCCCACACGCCACCCGTGGTCGGGTGCGCCAGCACCACCACCACCGGCACGCGGGCCTCGGCCAGGGCGTCGAGCGCGATGACCGTCTTGGCCATCTGCATCAGGGCCAGCGTGCCCTCCTGCATGCGGGCGCCACCCGACGACGCCAGCACGATGAGCGGCAGGCCCTTCTGCGCCGCGTGGTCGCAGGCGCGGGCGAACTTCTCGCCCACCACCGCGCCCATGCTGCCGCCCATGAAGGAGAAGTCCATGATGGCCGCCACCGCGGGCACGTGCCGCACCTCGAGCTCGGCACACACGATTGCCTCGCCCATGCCCGTGGACTTCTCGGCGTCGGCGATGCGCTCGGTGTAGGGCTTGAGGTCGGTGAACTGCAGGGGGTCGGCGGCGCGAAGCTCGGGCCACAGCTCCACGTAGCCACCGGGCTCGCCCAGCTGCTCCAGGCGCTCGCGGGCGGTCACCGGGAAGTGGTGGCCGCAGGCCGGGCACACCCGCAGGTTGCGGCTCATCTCGTCGGCCGAGTAATGGCTGTCGCACTTGGGGCAGGTGCCCGCGTCGGCCTTGATCTTGCGCGGACGCGCGTCGCGGTGCGCCAGCTGGCGCAGGCGGTCGACGGATACGTGGATGTTTCTTCCGACGCGGCTCATCGGTGCCCCCTCATCGTACGAGGTCCGACTGGTGAATTGGGGCCGCGCCCGTGGCCAGCCAGTCCTCCACCGCCTTGCGGTAGGTGGGAACCAGGCGCGCCTCATGACGGTGGGTCAGCAACTCGCGCGCCGCGAGCTCCGGCGATCGCCCGCGCAGGCGAAGCACCGCATAGGCCACGAACAGCGACCGGCGCCTGCCGCGCTGGCAGTGGATGAGCACGCGGGCGTTCGGGTCGTCGTCGAGCCAACCGGCCGCGATCTCGGCGGCCCGTGCCCACTTCTCGGGCGGCTGGTGGCGTCCGTGGTCCCACATGGGCGCCACGGCCACGTTGCGGTCGCCGAACACCTGGCGCTCGGCTGAGAGGTCCTGGCTGAAGTGCGTCTGCATCCGCGCGCGGCAGTTGACCACGTGGGTCACGCCCTCGCGGGCGAGCACCTGCAGGCTCTCCGGGGTGGGCACGCTGCCGATGGCGATGCGCTCGTCGCCGATCCAGGTCCACGGCCGCGTCTTCGTGCCCGGGCCGTAGACGCGCGTGGCCAGCCGGAACCAGGCATCGCGCACGGGCGTGAACGCAACCCTCAGCCTGCCCGGGAAGTGTCCGCCCGCGTGGCCGGCCTTCGCCATCAGCCCTCCATGCGGCGGAACGCGAGCGTCGCGTTGTGGCCGCCGAAGCCGAACACGTTCGACAGCGCCACGCGCACGTCGGCCTCCCTCGCCTCGCCCAGCACGTGATCCACGCCCGCGCACTCGGGGTCGAGGTCGGTCACGTTGATGGTGGGCGGCACGATGCCGTCGCGCACGGCCAGCGCGGTGAGCGCAGCCTCGAGACCGCCGGCGGCTCCGAGGGTGTGGCCGTGCATCGACTTGGTGCTGCTCACCATGGTGGCGGCCGCCTTCTGCTCGCCCAGCGCGCGCTTGATCACACGGATTTCCGAGGGGTCGCCCACCGGCGTGGAGGTGCCGTGGGCGTTCACGTAGTCGACCTCGGAGGTCTCGAGCCCTGCGTCCGCCAGCGCCATGGTCATCGCCAGCGCCGGGCCCACCGCGGTGGGATCGGGCTCGGTGATGTGGTGGGCGTCGCCCGACAGGCCGTAGCCCGCGAGCTCGCAGATGATGTCGGCGCCGCGGTCGAGCGCGTGCTGCATGTCCTCCAGCACGATCACCGCACCGGCCTCGCCCATCACGAAGCCGTCGCGGCCCACGTCGAAGGGACGACTCGCGGTCGCGGGGTCGTCGTTGCGGGTGGAGAGCGCCTTCATGGCGTTGAAGCCCGCGATGCCCACCAGCGCCACGGCGCCCTCGGTGCCGCCGGCGATCATGGCGTCGGCACGGCCCAGGCGGATGTGGTCGAAGGCGTCGCCGATGGCGTGGTTGGCCGACGCGCACGCGGTCGTCGAACACGAAAGCGGGCCCTGCAGGCCCAGCTCCATCGACGACTGCGCGGCGCCCATGTTGGCGATGATCGTGGGGATGAACAGCGGCGAGACCCGGGTGGGGCCGAGATCGCGCAGGCGCACCGTCTGGTCGTGCCAGGTCTGGATGCCGCCGATTCCCGACCCGATGATCACGCCCATGCGGTCGGGCGTCACCGTGCCCTTGATCCCGGAGTCCTCGAAGCCGAGCATTGCGGCGGCCACGCCCAGGTGCGAGAAGCGGTCCATGCGCCGGGCCGTCTTGCGGTCGAGGAACTGCTCGATGTCGAAGTCGTCCGGCACCTCGCAGGCGAAGTGCGTGGCGCAGTCGGACGGGTCGAACTGCCTGATGGGGGCCGCGGTGGATGTTCCGGCCTTCGCGGCCTGCCACACCTGCTCGGTGCCGATGCCCAGCGGGGACACCACGCCGATGCCCGTGATCACCACGCGCCTGAGGCCCTTGCCGTCTATGAGGGTGGTCGCCATGAGGTCTCCCGCCTACATCCCCAGCCCGCCGTCCACCGGGATTACCGCCCCGGTGATGAACGACGAGGCGTCCGAGCACAGGAACGCCACGAGGCCCGCGACGTCGTCCGGTGTGCCCAGTCGTCCGAGGGGCGTGTGGCCGATCAGCTGCTCCTTGATGTCATCCGACAGCACGTCCGTCATGTCCGTGCCGATGTACCCGGGGGCGATGGCGTTGGCCCTCACCCCTCGCGCGCCCGCCTCCTTGGCCAGCGACTTGGTCATGCCGATGAGGCCTGCCTTCGCGGCAGCGTAATTCACCTGACCCGCATTGCCCATGAGCCCGACGACCGACGACATGGCGACGATCGAGCCCTCGCGGCGCTTCATCATGCCGCGAAGCGCCGCGCGTGCGCAGTAGAACGACCCGGAGAGGTTCGTGTCGATCACCGTCTGCCAGTCGTCATCGCTCATGCGCATCATCAGGCCGTCGCGGGTGACGCCCGCGTTGAGCACCAGCCCGAACAGCGGGCCCAGGGCCTCCTCGGCGCCCGACACCACGGCCTCGGCTGCGGCGGCGTCGGAGATGTCGCCCTGCACGATGGCGGCCGGCCGGCCGGAGGCGCGCACCAGGTCGGCCGTGGCCTGCGCCCCGGCCTCGTCGGCCACGTAGCCCACCGCGACGTCGTGGCCCGCGTGGGCCAGCGCCACCGCGCAGGCGGCCCCGATACCGCGGCTGGCGCCAGTGACCAGCACCACGCTCATGCCATCACCCCGGCAAGGCCATCCAGGCCGTCGGGCCCGGACACCTGGTGCAGCACCGCATCGCGCTTGATGCGCTTCACCAGGCCCGACAGCACCCGGCCGGGGCCGAGCTCGACGAACCGGTCGGCGCCCATGGCGATGGCCGTCTCGACCGCGTGCCCGAAGCGCACGGGCGAGGTGAGCTGGTCGAGCAGCACGGGGCGCATGCGGTCGGCGGGCTCCACCTGCGCGGTGGTGGTGGACAGGAACTGCGGGTCGGGGGCCTGGGGGTCCCAGGCCTCCAGTGCGGGAGCGAGCCGCTCGGATGCGGGCTCCATGAGCGGGCTGTGGAACGCGCCGCCCACCTTCAGCTGCGTGGCCTTGATGCCGCGCTCGCCGGTGATCTCCAGCAGGCGGGCGATGCCCTCGACCGTGCCCGAGGCAACCACCTGGCCGGGGCAGTTGTAGTTGGCCGGCCACACGTCGCCCGCCTCGGCGCACAGGGCCTCGGCCTCGTCGTCGGACAGGCCCAGGATGGCGGCCATGGTTCCCGGGCGGGCCTCGCCGGCGGCCTGCATGGCCGCGCCGCGCTCGCCCACCAGGCGCACGGCCTCGCCAAAGCCGATCGAGCCGCAGGCCACCAGCGCCGAGAACTCGCCCAGCGAATGGCCCAGCGCGAGATCCGCGGTCAGGCCGTGGTCGCGGGCCACGCGCAGGCAGGCCACGCTCATGGTGAGGATCGCCGGCTGGCACACGTCGGTGCGCACAAGGTCGTCCTCGGGGCCCTCGAAGATGATGCGGGTGATGTCGTAGCCCAGCGCCTCGCCTGCCTCGGCGAAGGTGTCGGCCGCCACGGGGAAGGCCTCGGCCAGCTCGCGGCCCATGCCCACCTGCTGGGCGCCCTGGCCCGGGAAGAGCAGGGCGATCATGATCGCGGCTCCCATCTCACCAGCACGCTGCCCCACGTGAGGCCCGCGCCGAACCCGACCATCAGCACCATCGCTCCCTCCTGCAACTGCCCCGAGCCCAGCGCATCCGCGAGGGCCAGGGGGATGCTGGCCGACGACGTATTGCCCACGCGATCGAGGTTCATGGCCACCTTCTCCGGGGGGATTCCCATGCGCTCGGATGCGTGGTGCAGGATGCGCTCGTTGGCCTGGTGGGCCACCAGCAGGTCGACGTCGTCGATGGTCATCCCCGCCTCGTCGAGCAGGCGCTGGGAACTCTCCACCAGGATGCGTGTGGCGAACCGGAACACCTCGCGCCCGTTCATGTGGATGCGCGTGTCGGTGTAGGGGGTGTCGTCGGTGATCGGCGCCCGCGACCCGCCTGCCGGAACGCAGAGGTCGGACCTGCCCGTGCCGTCCGACCCGAGCTCCACGCCGACCACGCCGGTGCCCGGCTCGCCGTCGTCGGCCTCGATCAGCACGGCGCCCGCGCCGTCGGCGAACAGCACGCACGTGGCGCGGTCGTCCCAGTCGATGATGCGCGACAGTGTCTCGGCCCCCACCACCACCGCCCTGCGCGCGATGCCGCTCTCCACCATTCCCGTGGCCTGGGCGATGCCGTACATGAAGCCCGAGCACACGGCGTTGGTGTCGAAGGCCGCCGGGCAGTCCATGCCGGTCATGGTGGCCACCAGCGGCGCGCATGGCGGGAACACGTAGTCGGGCGTGGTGGTGGCGACGATGAGCAGGTCGATGTCGCCGGGGTCGGTGCCGGTGCGCTGCAGCAGGTCACGCACCGCGGCGGCCGCCAGGTCGGTGGTGGCCTGGTCGTCGGCGGCGATGTGGCGCTCGCGGATGCCCGTGCGCGAGACGATCCACTCGTCGCTGGTGTCCACCATCTTCTCGAGGTCCGCGTTGGTGAGAACGCGCTCCGGTACGTAGGCGCCAACGCCCACGAGCCGCGCCCGGGGCCGGGCGCGGCCGGTTGCCGCCACCAGGCTCAGGACCCCTCCAGCTGGTCGCGGTCGACGATCGCGAACTTGAGGGTGGCCTGGCACGCCACCGCGTCGCCCACCCGGGCGACGGCCTCGGCCTCGCCGATGGGGCCCCGCACGCGGGTTACCCGCGTCTCGAACTCCAGCACGTCGCCGGGGCGCACGGGCCGCTTGAACCGGCACTTGTCGACGCCGGCGAACAGGGCCAGCTTGCCCTTGCCGTCGTCTGTCGACAGCGCAGCAAGCGCGCCGGTCTGCGCGAGGGCCTCCACGATGATGACGCCGGGCATGATGGGCTCGCCGGGGAAGTGGCCCTCGAGGAACGGGGTGTCCGGGCGCAGGGTCCACCGGGCCCGGGCCGACTCACCGGGAACCAGCTCCAGGATCTCGTCGATGAAGAGGAACGGCTCCCTGTGCGGGAGGATGTCCTTGGGGTCCGGGAGTCGCGTCACGTTCCGGCAAGGCTAGTGGACTCGGGGCCGTATCCTCCCGCCATGCCCGGGATTTCCGACACCCACCCGTCGTCGTGCCCGATCTGCGGCATGACGGGGGGCGCCACCGTGATGACGGCCCGGGACCACCGCCGGGGCATGCCCGGCGAGTTCCGGGTGGTCGAGTGCGCATCGTGCCGCCTGTGCCGCACCGACCCCTGGCCGGACGACCCCGGCGACTGGTACCCCGACGAGTATCCCCAGCACGGTGCCGGCGAGTCGATCACCGCCCGGGCGTCGCGCACGGCGCTGGCACGGGCCGGGCAGTCGGGCGGACGGGTTGCACGGGCGCTGGGGGTGGCGATACCCGAGGCCGAGACCGGCGGGCCGATGCGACCGGGCATGAAGGTGCTGGACGTCGGCGCGGGCACCGGCGGGGCGGTAATGGCCTTCCGCGACGCCGGGCACGAGGCCTGGGGCGTGGAGCCGTCGGCCCGCGCCGTGGAGGTGGCGCGGTCGCGCGGCAACCGGTGGGTGCTGAACGGATCGCTCGATGCGCTGCTGCATGATGGTGGCCTGCCCGACGGCCCATGGGATGTCGTTCGCATGTCCCAGGTGCTCGAGCACGTGCCCGACCCCCTCGCAACCCTGGGCAGCATCCGCGACCTGCTCGCGCCCGGGGGTCGCGTGATCGTCGGCGTGCCCAACATCCGCTCGCTCGCGGCCCGCGCCACGCGCGGATCATGGGATGGCCTCGAGATGCCCCGGCACCTGGTGCACTACGACCGGGACTCACTGCGCTGGGTGCTGGCGCTGTCGGGGCTCCGCGTCACGTCGCTTCGCACCACTCCCCTGATGGGCGTGCTGCCCGGCTCGGTTGACGCCCGCACCGCGGGCGGCCATCGCCAGCGCGGCTGGGGCGACGCCCTGCCGGTGCGCCTGCTGGCGTATCCCCTGGAATGGGGCCTCGGCCTCGTCGGCCAGGGCGACGGCCTGCTGGCCGTGGCGCGGAAGGCCGCGGCCTAGCCCCGGCGGGGGACTGCCACCGGGGTAACGCTGTTCGGCTGGGATTGCGTTACCCCGGTGAACCCCGGTGACAGGCACCTTCCGGTGCCAGTCACCCTCTCGGTGGTTCGGGGTTACTGCGCGTCCGGCTCCCCGGCGTCAGCCTCCGGGGCATCCGCTTCTGCGGCGTCTGCCTCCGGGGCCCCTGCCTCGGCATCCGTGGTGGCGTCCTGCTCGACGTCGGCGTCGTCCTGCTCGTCGACCGGCGCGCAGGTGACCACCTGGTCCTCGTCGCCCACGTCCATCAGGCGCACGCCCTCGGTGCTGCGGCCCATGCGCTTGACGGCATCGACCTCGATGCGGATGACCTGGCCGTTCTTCGACACCAGCAGCAGTTGCTGGCCCGCGCGCACGATGCGGGCGGTGATGAGCTCGCCCTTCCTGTCGCTGACCTTGATGGTGCGAACGCCCTTGGTGGGCCTGCCCTTGCTGGGGTACTCGGTGAGCGCCGTGCGCTTGCCGTAGCCGTTGCCGGTGACCACCAGCAGGTCGTGCTCGTCGTCGGCGACGCCAATGGCCAGCACGCGGTCGCCATCGTCGAGGTTCATGGCGCGCACGCCCTGCGTGCCACGGCCGGTGGCGCGCACCTTCTCCTCGGCGAAGCGGGCGGCCTGCCCGCGCGCCGACACGATGAGCAGGTCGGAGTCGCCGTCGGTGAGCTGCACGCCCACCAGTTCGTCGTCGTCCGCAAGCCGGATCGCGATGATGCCGGCCTCCTTCAGCACCGTGTTGTAGGCCCCGAACTCGGTCTTCTTCACCATGCCGTCGCGGGTGGCCAGCACCAGGTACTTGCCCTCGGCGTAGTCGCGTGTGTTGAAGACCTGGCGGATCTCCTCGTCGGGCAGCAGCGCCAGTACGTTCGCGATGTGCCGGCCGCGGGCGTCGCGTGCGGCCTGCGGGATCTCGTGCACCTTCTGGCGATAGACGCGGCCCTGGTTGGTGAAGAACAGCAGGAAGTCGTGCGTGGACGCGATGAACAGGTGGTCCACCCGGTCCTCGTCCTTGAGCCTGGCGCCGCGCAGGCCCTTGCCCCCGCGCCGCTGGGCCCGGTACGTGGTGACCGGCAGCCGCTTGATGTAGCCACCCGCCGTGATGGAGATGACCATCTCCTCCTCGGCGATGAGGTCCTCCAGGTCGATCTCGCCCTCGGCCGGGATGACCTCGGTGCGGCGCTCGTCGGCGTACTTCCCGCGAACCTCCATGAGCTCGTCGCGGATCACCTGGTACACGCGTGACTCGTCGCCGAGGATCGCCCGCAGCTCGGCGATCTCGGCCTGCAGCTCGGCGTACTCGGCCTCGATCTTCCCGGCCTCCAGCTGGGTGAGGCGCTGCAGGCGCAGGTCGAGGATGGCCCGGGCCTGGAGCTCGCTGAGGTCGAAGGTGGTCATCAGGCCCGTGCGGGCCTCCTCGGGGTCGGCCGCGGCACGGATGAGCGCGATGACCGCGTCGATGTCCTTCAGCGCGATGAGCAGGCCCTCGAGCACGTGCGCGCGGGTCTCGGCGCGATCGAGGCGGAACCTCGAGCGGCGACGGATGACGTCGCGCTGGTGGTCGAGGTAGAAACGGATCATGTCGCGCAGCGAGAGCGTGCGCGGCACGCCGTCGACCAGCGCGATGGCGTTGACGCCGAAGGTCGTCTGCGCCTGGGTGTGCTTGTAGAGCTTGTTCAGCACCACCTTGGGCACGGCGTCGCGTCGCAGCTCGACCACCACGCGGATTCCGTCGCGGCCGCTCTCGTCGCGCAGGTCGGCGATCTCCTTGAGCACGCCGTCGTTGGCCAGCTCGGCCATCTTGCGCAGCATCTCGGACTTGTTCACCTGGTACGGCAACTCGGTGAACACGATGGCGTTGCGGCCGTGCTTGAGCGGCTCGTTGTGCGCCAGCCCGCGCACCACCACCCGGCCACGGCCGGTGCGGTAGGCGTCGCGCACCCCCGACAGGCCCACGATCTGGCCGGCCGTGGGGAAGTCGGGCGCCTTCACGTACTGCATGAGCCCGTCGGAGTCGATGAGCGGGTCGTCGATCATCGCGATGCAGGCGTCCACCACCTCGCCCAGGTTGTGCGGCGGGATGTTGGTGGCCATTCCCACGGCGATGCCCGCAGAGCCGTTGACCAGCAGGTTCGGCACGCGTGACGGCAGCACCGTGGGCTCGCGGCGGCGGTCGTCGTAGGTGGCGATGGTGTCGACGGTGTCCTCGTCGATGTCCCTCAGCATCTCCGTGGCGTACCGCGACAGGCGCGCCTCGGTGTACCGCATGGCGGCGGCGGCGAACTCCTGCGAGCCGAAGTTGCCCTGGCCGTCGACGGTGGGGTACCGGCTGTTGAAGTCCTGGGCCAGGCGCACCAGGGCGTCGTAGATGGCCGAGTCGCCGTGCGGGTGGTACTCGCCCATCACCGTTCCCACGATGTTGGCGCTCTTCACGTAGCCGCGGTCGGGCTGCAGGCCGCGGTCATGCATGGCGAACAGCACGCGGCGGTGCACCGGCTTCAGGCCGTCACGCACATCCGGCAGCGCGCGGCCCACGATGACGCTCATGGCGTAGTCGAGGTACGACGAGCGCATCTCCTCGGCCAGCTCGCGGGGCTCGATCCTCCCGTGTCGATCGATGGCCATCTCAGACGTCCAGGAACTCGACGGAGCGGGCGTTGCGCTCGATGAAGTCGCGCCTCGGCTCGACCTTGTCACCCATCAGCATCGAGAACAGCAGGTCGGCTGCGGCGGCGTCGTCCATCGTGACGCGCTGCAGTATGCGGCGCTCCGGGTCCATCGTCGTCTCCCACAACTGCTCGGCGTTCATCTCGCCCAGCCCCTTGAAGCGGCTGAGCGAGATGCCCTCGCGGGCGAGGTCCATGATCGCGACGCGCAGGGCGTCGTAGGTGGCGGCCTCCCGGCGGCGCGAGCCCCGGGTGACCACGAACGGGGCGTCGCCCACCAGCTCGCGCAGCTTGCCGCGCGCGTTGCGGAACGACGCCAGCTCGGGCGCCTCGAACAGCGCCAGCGGGATCGCCACCGTGCGGGCCTCGCCGGTGCGGGCGTCCACCGACCGCGCGCGCAGCGACCTGGCCGACGCATCGGCGTCGAGCACCGAGAGCTCTGCCATCTCGCCCGGGGCCGCCAGCACCGCGGCCTCGAGGGCCTTCAGGTCGGTGGGCTCGGCCTCCACGAGGCCGTGCACCTGGATGAACTCGAGCAACTCGTTGCCGTAGCTGGCGCGAAGCGCGGCCGACCAGCCGTCGTGCTCGCGCAGCACGCGGGCGTAGCGCTGGAACCGCGCCTTGGTGAGCGCCGACTCGTCGCCCGCGCCGGTGTACAGCGTCATGTCGCCGATGTTGCGCTCGAGCAGCCAGTCCTCGAGGTCGGACTCCTTCTCGATGTACTGCTCGGTGCTGCCCTGCTTCACCTTGTAGAGCGGCGGCTGCGCGATGTACACGTAGCCGGCGTCCACGACCTCGGGCATGTGCCGGAAGAGGAACGTGAGGATGAGCGTGCGGATGTGCGCGCCGTCCACATCGGCGTCGGTCATGATGATGAGCTTGTGGTACCGGGCCTTCGTGAGGTCGAAGTCGACCCCGATGCCCGTGCCCATGGCCGTGATCATCGCCTGGATCTCGGTGTTGCTGAGAACCTTGTCGATGCGCGCCTTCTCGACGTTGATGATCTTGCCGCGCAGCGGCAGGATGGCCTGGAACGACGACTGCCGGGCGCGCACGGCGGACCCGCCCGCGGAGTCGCCCTCCACCAGGAAGATCTCGGTGTTCTCGGGGTCGCGGTCGGAGCAGTCGGCCAGCTTGCCCGGAAGGCTCGTGGAGTCCATCACGCCCTTGCGGCGGGCCAGGTCGCGCGCCTTGCGCGCCGCCAGGCGTGCCTGCGCGGCGTGGGACGCCTTGGTGCAGATGGCCTTGGCCGTCTGCGGGTTCTCCTCGAGGAACTCGGCGAGCTTCTGGTTGACCACCGTGGCCACGAAGCCCGCGAACTCGCTGTTGCCGAGCTTCGTCTTGGTCTGGCCCTCGAACTGCGGCTCGCGCAGCTTCACCGACACGATTGCCGTGAGCCCCTCGCGGGTGTCGTTGCCCTCGAGGTTGTCGTCCTTCTCCTTCAGCAGGCCCTTGGCGCGCGCGTAGTCGTTGATGCAGCGCGTGAGGGCGGTGCGGAAGCCGGTGAGGTGCGTGCCGCCCTCGTGCGTGTTGATGTTGTTCGCGAACGTGAACACCGACTCCGTGAAGCCGTTGGTCCACTGCATCGCGATGTCCACCTGGCCCTCCTCGCCCTCGGCCGAGATGGCGATGACGTCGCCGTGGAGGGGGTCCTTGGTGGCGTTGAGGTGCTTGACGAAGTCGACGAGGCCGCCCTCGAAGTGGAAGGAGTCCTCCCGCCGCTCGCCGCGCTCGTCGGTGATCGTGATGCGCAGGCCGGGCGTGAGGAACGCCGTCTCGCGGAACCGCGTGGCCAGCGTGTCGTAGTCGAAGTCGGTCTCCTCGAAGATCTCCGGGTCGGGCTTGAACCGGATGCGCGTGCCCGTGCCCTCGGCCGCGCCGGCGTCGGTGATGGGCCCATCCGGTGCGCCGCGTTGGTAGCCCTGCACCCACAGGTGGCCGTCGCGGCGCACCTCGGCCGTGAGGGTCTCCGACAGGGCGTTCACCACCGAGACACCCACGCCGTGCAGGCCGCCCGACACCTTGTAGCCCTCGCCACCGAACTTGCCACCGGCGTGCAGCACCGTGAGCACCACCTCGAGGGCGCTCTTGCCGTCCTGGTCGGCCATCGCGGCCACGGGGATTCCGCGGCCGTCGTCGGTGACCGAGCACGAGCCGTCCGGGTGCAGCACCACGTCGACGCGCGTGCAGTGGCCGGCCATGGCCTCGTCGACGGAGTTGTCGACGACCTCGTACACCAGGTGGTGCAGGCCGCGCGGACCGGTGGACCCGATGTACATGCCGGGTCGCTTGCGGACGGCCTCCAGGCCCTCCAGGACGGTGATGGCGCCGGCGTCATACGTGGCGGCATCGGTGGTGGCGTCGAATCCCGGTTCGGTCACCTGTCTCCTCTATCTCAGCCGCCCCATGACGCCCCTCCTCAGGGGTTGTTCCGGGTAGGCGTGGACACCTCGTTCGTGCAGGCAAAACCTACCAGTGGGTCCCACGGAAACCGGTGGGCGGGGGCCCGTCAGGACCTCTTGTCACGCTCCATCGACCGTGCTGCGGCACGTGTCACCAGCGCGCGCAGGTCGGGGTCGTCGATCGCGCTCGTCGCCTGCTCGGCGCGGGCAACGGCGTCGGGATCCGGCGGGGGCGGCACCACGCGGGGCCGGGGGCCCGGGTCGGGGCCGGGAATGGCATGGTCGGCCACCACGAACCTGAGGCCCGCCACTGCGTCGGGGTCGTCCAGCAGCGCGGCCAGGCGGTCGGCGATCTCGTCGCGCCGCATGTCCATCTCCTGTGCCCACACGGCATCTGAGCAGGCCACCGTCACCACACCCGCGCGGCTGCGGCGGATGGGGTACGCATGATTCACGGTGCCGGGTCCGGTGGCCTCGGGCCAGGCGGCGCGCACGGACGTGAGCACGGAGTCGCCCGCCCTCGTGAACGCCTTGGTGGCCCTGCCCAGCAGGTCGCCCACGCCCACGGGATCGCGCCTGCGCCTACGCCGCAAGTAGGCCCTCCCTCACGGCCATCACCCTGGCGCCGCGTTCCGCGGCGGCGTGCGCTGCCGCCGGATCCGCGGTGGTGAGGATGCACTGCCCGTGTCCCACGGCGGCGTCCAGCAGCAGGGACCGGCGCGAGGGATCGAGCTCGGACAGCACGTCGTCGAGCACCAGGATGGGCAGCCCCGACCGCGCGCCCAGGTGCTGGCGGTGCGACATGAGCAGTGCGAGCACCGCCGTGCGCTGCTCTCCCTGGCTTCCCATGCGCCGCAGATCAACCAGGTCGTCCGCCCGGCGCTGCGCCACCAGCACGTCATCGCGGTGCGGGCCGGCCAGCGTCATTGCGGCAGCCACCTCGCGCTGGCGGGCGTCGTCCATGCGCGCACGGAGCGCGTGCTCCACCTCTTGGTCCATCACCTGCGCCAGGCCCGGGGGTGAGGCCTCCAGGGCCAGCTCGCCGCCGTCCCCGCCCCCGAGGTCGCGCATCCACCGCGCAAAGGGCTCCTGCAGGTCACGCATGGCCGCACGGCGGGCTACCACGATGCGTGCGCCATGAACCGCAAGCGGCTCCTCCCAGGGCAGCACGGCGTCCATCGCGGTACGCCCGGATCGCACGTGGCGGAGGGCGGCATTGCGCTGCGACAGCGCCGCGGCGTAGGCGGTGAGATCGTCTGCGTAGCCGGGTTCAGACGCCTCGAGCAGGCGATCGAGATGGCGGCGGCGGGCCGCTGGTGGGCCCTTCACCGCCCGCAGTTCCTCGGGCAGGAACACCAGCACGCTGCCGTCTGCGCGCCATTGGGAGAGGCTCCGCACGTTCTCGCCGTCGAGGGACAGCCTGCGCCCCTGGTGCTGGGCATACCCGACCTCGCGATGATGCTGCCCTTCCGGCCCACGCAGGTCGAGCCCCACGTGTAGCGCGGGTGCCCCTGTGCGCACCACCTCGGCATCCCTGGTGGTGCGGCACGACACCCCGAGGCATGCCATCACGAGGGCCTCCACCAACGACGTCTTGCCGGCGCCGTTGGGCCCGGACAGCACGATTCCCCCCGGGGGGAGGTCAACCGACACGCGGGTCCACGACCGGACGTCCGATACGTCCAGGTGGGTGGCCGTCCAGTCGCCGGCCATCAGCGCGCTATCCCGGGAGGCGGATGGGCATGAGGAGGTAGCGGTGCTCGTCTTCCGCTCCCCTCAGGAGTCCGGGGCGCAGGGGGCTGATGAGCCCCAGCCGCACCTCGTCCCCGTCGATGCCATCAACGCCCTCGCGCAGGAAGTCGGCGTTGAAGCCGATCTCGAGCGGCTCGCCGGTGTAGGGAGCCGGCATCGACTCACGCCCCTCACCCACCTGCTCACTGACCGTCGCCACGGTGAGCTGGCCCTGCTCGAACGACAACCGCAGCGGCGCCGTACGCTGCGCCAGGACGCCGATGCGGGTGAGTACGCCCAGGAACTCGGCGCGGTCGAGCCGGACGTCGTGCTCGAACTCGGCGGGGATGAGCTGGCGGTAGTCGGGGAACTGGCCGTCGATAAGACGTGTGGTGAGGCGGATGCCGCCACACCGGATGGTGGCCTGCGACTCACCCAGCACGACCTCCACGTCGGAGTCGCCTGCCTGACCGGCGAGGCGAGTGGCCTCGGCCACGGCGCGCGCCGGCAGGATCGCCTCGCGGGTGTCGGCGGGCGCCTGCTGCAGGGGAACCGTCCTCACCGCCAGGCGGTAGCTGTCGGTGGCGGCCATGGTCAGGCCGTCCGGGCCGATGCGCACGAGCACGCCTGTGAGGACCGGCCTGGTCTCGTCGCGCGACGCCGCGCGCACCACGCGCTCAGCGCACTCGACGAAGGCGGCCGCGGGGATGGGGATGCCCGTTCCGCTGTCGCCCGGCAGTTCGGGGTACTCGCCGGCCTGGTGGCAGTTGAGGCTGAACGATGATCCGCCGCCCGATATCCGCACCTGCCCCTCGTTCTGGTTGTGCACCAGGGTCACGGGGCCGGGGGCCATGCTGCGCACCAGGTCGGCCGCGAGGCGGGGCAGCACCACGGCGCCGTGCTCCTCGACACCCGCGTCGTCGAGCGGAACCCGGAGCGACACCTCCATGTCGGTGGATGCCAGCTCCACCAGACCCTCCTCGGCCCTGAGCAGCACGTTGGCCAGCACCGGGATGGTGCCCTTGCTCGAGGCTGCCCGGGATGCCAGCGCCAGTCGGCTCGCCAGTTCGTCGCGGGGGCAGGTCAGTCGCACGGCGGCAGCGTACCCCGTGTCCGGATGGCGCCGCCCCGACCCACGACAGATGATGTCGGTGGTGATGGTGAAGAAATGAATTGAGAGATGGTCGTAGTAACCATAGGTCCTGTGGAATCAGTTGAAACACAGGGGTTGGCCCTGCTCACGGATCATTTTCAACTCTGTGGATGACCTGTGGGCGGAGTGTGCGAAAACGCCGATCCACCCACAGCCGTCCACAGGCTGAAAACCGCTTGGGGGCAGGCCTTGGGACAGGTGTTGAGGGCCCGGCACGAAGGTGGCGATTTATCCACAGGATTTCCACAGAATGGGTGGCAGCCGCCCACAGTGCCGGCGCACGGAAAAACCCGCTCAGAGCGGGGTACCCCCTATGACACCGATGTCAGGGGCGTGCGGTCGCCGACGGCGAGGACGAGCCGGTCAGCGATGAGGTGAGGGTCTGCACGGCCTGGTACAGGTCGCCGCCCTCTGCCATCTGCTTCGTCACCTTCTGCACCGCGTACAGGACCGTGGTGTGATCCCTGCCCCCGAATGCCCTGCCTATTGCCGGCAGGGAGGAGTCGGTGAGTTCGCGGCACAGGTACATGGCCACCTGCCGGGGCATGACGACGCGCTTGGTGCGCTTCTCCCCCACCAACTCGTCGAGCGATATCGAGTAGTGGCGCGCCACGGCCTCCTGGATGAGGTCCATGCGCACCTCGCCGTCTCCCCCCGGGAAGAGATCGGTGAGCACCTCCTGGGCGAGCTCGACCGTCACCGGCCTGCCGGAGATCGATGAGTGCGCGACCACGCGGATAAGAGCGCCCTCGAGTTGGCGCACGTTCGTCGACACCCGGGCGGCGATGAACGAGAGAACCTCGGGATCGCGTATCTGGTAGCCGTCGGTCATCACCCTCTTGCGGAGGATGGCGATGCGCAGCTCCAGGTCGGGGGGCTGCACGTCGGTGATGAGGCCCATCTCGAACCGTGAACGCAGGCGGTCCTCGAGCGTCTTGATGGCGCTCGGCGGGCGGTCGCTCGAGATGACGATCTGCTTGCCGTGCTCGTGCAGCGCGTTGAAGGTGTGGAAGAACTCCTCCTGCGTCTGCTCGCGGCCCTCCAGCATCTGTATGTCGTCGATCAACAGGATGTCCGTGCTGCGGTACCTGTCCTTGAACGACCTGATGCCCCCGTCACGCAGCGCGTTGATGAACTCATTCGTGAAGGTCTCCACCGACACGTAGCGCACCGACAGCCCCGGGTGGTTCTCGGCCGTGTAGTGGCCGATCGCGTGCAGCAGGTGGGTCTTGCCCAGCCCCGATTCGCCGTAGACGAAGAGGGGGTTGTACGCACGCGCCGGGGTCTCCGCCACAGCGAGGGCAGCGGCATGCGCGAACCGGTTGCTCGGGCCGATGACATAGGCATCGAATGTGAAACGCCCCTGCAAACGGGCGGAGATGTCGTTGGGCGTAGGCGGCCGGGGAGGCTCGGGGGCGGGCGGCACCGGGGCCGCCTGGGCCTGCGGCATGCCGCCCTCCACCGGCGCCGGCGCGACCACCTCGACGGCAACCACGACGTCCTGGCCCAGAACCTCGAACAGGGCGTCGCGCACCAGGGAGTCGTAGCGCTGCACGATCCATCCGCGCGCGAACTCGGTCTCGACGCCGATGCGGAAGCGCCCTCCGTCGAAGCCCAGGGCGCGGGCGCGCTCGAAGGTGAGGCTGTAGGTGGCGCCGTTCAGCAGTCCACGCAGCCGCTCGAGCACCTGTGCCCAGACGGCCTCGAGGCGATCCTGGTCCTGGATGAGTGGGATTCCTGCGCCCATGGCCTAGAAGAGGGTCGCCACGATCGCCGCCCCGCGCTCGGTGAGCACCCGCCCGCCATCGGCGAAGCGCGCCACCAGGCCGCGGTGCTCCAACAGCACGAGCTCGCGACCCACCACGCCCAGGGGAAGCCCCAGTTCGCGGGCCATGGTCTCCGGATGAGCCGGGGCCATCTCCAGCAGCAGGGCGAGCAGGCTGCGCTGTACGTCGTTGGGCTGCCCGCCCGCCCCCGCATCGTCGGGGGCAGGGGGTGCATCGACGGTGATGGTGACCACCGTGCCGCCACCGAGGTTGTCCTCCAGTTCGAGCAACCCACCCTCTGCGGCCACCAGCCCGGATGCCAGCGCCAGGCCCGAACCCGCACCACGCACGATCTGCCGGATGCGCTCGTCGGCCGTCGTATAGCCCGGCTCCATCGCGCGACGGGGGTCGGGCACGCCGGGCCCCCTGTCGGACACCCGCACGGTGCGCCCGGCGTCCAGCACCGTCACCAGGGCGTCACGGAAGTCGGCATGCACGAGGTTCTCGATGATCTCGCGCAGCGCGAGGGGTGGAACGGATGAGATCTGCGCCACGTGGGAGAACGTCGACTCGATGATGGGCGCCGGCGCGATGTCGCGGATCTCGGTGATGGCCGGGGGCTCGAGCGAGGCCCGGTGCACGGCGACGCGCACCACATAGGTGCTGCCGTGCAGCTCGGTGCCACTGATGGTGTCGGGGAGGTCCGTGCTCATCGGGCGCGGGACGCTACCAATGGGGAATGGTCCGAAACCGGCCGTGGAGGGCCTGTGGATGAACAGACCCCGTCTATGCGGGAAAAACGTGGCTGCGACGTTCGCTAATACACGATCCCGTGGGGACAGAATACCCCTTGAGCAGGGAAAATGCGAGTTATCCACAGGAATGTCCACATGTGTGGATGAATTCGCCCCGTTTGGGGGTCGCGAAGCGCCCTATGGACGCCCCGGAAGACCTCCATTCGGGCTCCGGGGGACCCTCGCCCGCCTTTTGGTAGTGTTCCCGCGTCGTGCGCCGGGAAACCGGCGCCATCCAGAGGCCGTGTCCCAAGGAGCAGTAGGCGAGTGAAGCGCACCTATCAGCCGAATACGCGGAAGCGCAGCAAGACCCATGGCTTCCGCAAGCGCATGTCCACTCGCGCCGGGCGGGCAATCCTCAAGCGTCGCCGCGCGAAGGGCCGCGCCCGGCTCTCCGCCTAGGCCGCTGGCTCCGTGCCGGACGGCGCCGCTCCTCGAGGCAGGCGCAGCCGGGTCACCAGATCCGGTGATTTCGACTCCGTTTACCGCCGTGGCACGTCGGCCGCTGGCCGCCACCTGGTCGTGTACGCCTTCAACCGGGGCGAGGGCGACTCGGCCCGCCTCGGGCTGTCGGTGGGCAAGCGCGTGGGCGGAGCCGTGGAGCGAAATCGCGTGAAGCGCGTGCTCAGGGAGCAATTCGCCCGCATCCAGCCCGGCCTTCCCCCGGGCGTGGACTACGTGGTGATCGCCCGCCCCGGGGCCCACGAGTACATCGAGGAGCGCGGATCCGAGGCACTCGGGGAGCGCCTCACCGAGCTGGTGGAGAAGGCCTCGCCGGCCGCCGCCGCATGAGGGATCTCGCCATCAGCCTGGTGCGGGGCTACCAGCGCATGGTGTCGCCCCTGTTCCCCCGGCGCTGCAAGTACCACCCGACATGCTCGGAATACGCCGTCGAGTCGATCCAGATGTTTGGTGTGAGCAGGGGTTTCGTGCTCGCCGGCTGGCGGCTTCTGCGGTGTAATCCCTGGAGCAAGGGCGGCGTGGACTACCCCGCCGACCAGACCCTCTTCGGAGCGCGATGAACCCACTCGATCTTCTCGAGGCGCCGCTCCGCGCCGTACTCGACTTCTTCCACGGCATCGGCTTCACCTGGGGCTGGGCCATCGTCATGCTCACCCTGGTGGTGCGCCTGATCCTGCTGCCCCTGTTCGTGAAGCAGTACAAGTCTGCGCGGCGCATGCAGGAGGTCGCGCCGCAGATGAAGGAACTGCAGCGGAAGTACAAGGGCAACAAGCAGAAGCTGCAGGAAGAGATGATGAAGTTCTACAAGGAGAACGACGTCAATCCGTTCGGCTCCTGCCTTCCGCTGCTGCTGCAGGCGCCGGTCTTCATCGCCCTCTACTACACGCTGCGAAGCCAGGACTTCGCGGACGGCAGCGACCTGTCGTTCATGTACGTGGTGCCCGATGTATCGAAACTGCTCACCGAGATCGGCTGGGCGGTCATCCCGCTCATCGGCGTGTATGCGCTGTCGCAGCTGATCTCGTCGGAGCTCTCGGCCACCGCCACGATGAGCAAGAACCAGCGCTGGCTCATGCGCCTTCTGCCAATCGGAATCGTGTTCTTCATCTTCCAGTTCCCTGTGCCGGCGGGACTGGTCATCTACTGGGCCACCACCAACCTGTGGACGGCCGGCCAGCAGCTGGTGCTGAAGCGCCGCATCGAGGCCGAGATCGAGGCCAAGGGCGGATCCCTCACAGGAAACCCGAAGATCAGTGATGACTCCGCGGAGGCCGGCGACGACGAGCCTGCCGGGGACGACGCCGAGAAGGCGGCACTCACGGGCGAGGCGGCGTCCACTGAGGATGTCCAGGTGCGCTCCAAGGCCGTGCCGAAGAGGCGCCGGGGCAAGGGCAAGGGTGATTCCGGGGCAAACGGCGCCGCCGCCCCGCTGCCGGCCACCACCGAGGTCAAGGGCCAGGAGAGCGGCACCGCAGCCGATGCAGCCGACGACACGCCCGGCGACGGGTCCGACGCCCCGCAGGCGGAGACCGGCGCGCAGCCGCAGGGCAAGAAGAAGCGCAAGCCACCATCACGGAAGGTCTCGGGGGGTCCGTCCCGCCCGGCCGGCCGCAAGCCACCGAAGAGGCGCAAGTGAGCGACAACGACCCCGGGCGCGACGCCCTTCTCGAGATCGTGCAGGCCGCCGTGGAGGGCCTTGGCCTGACAGCCACGGTCACCGTCGAGGACGGCGACGAGGGCGGCCTGGTGGCCCGCGTCGACGGGGACGGCCTCGATGCGCTCATCGGCCGCGATGGCGAGGTCCTGGACGCAGTCCAGGTGCTCGCCGCCCAGGCCGTGAGGCGCCAGCCGGGTGGGCAGCGCCGGGGCGTTCTGGTGGATGCAGCCGGCTACCGCGCGCAGCGGGCCGAGCTGCTGGCGCGCCTGGCCGCCAAGGCCGCAGACGAGGCCGTGGAGTACGGCGAGGAGATCGAGCTCGATCCCATGAGCGCGCTCGATCGCCGCACGGTGCACATGGCGCTGGTCGACCGAACCGATGTGGAGACCCGCAGCGAGGGCGAGGACCCCAAGCGCCGCATCGTGGTCGTGCCGCTCGTGTCCGAGTAGGACCCCCGGCGTTTCACGTGAAACGCACCGCCGGCACCATCATCGAGCGCTGTTCCGGCATGGGCGTGCCCGTGGACCCTGCTGCGGCGGATGAACTCGCCGCGGTGATCGTGGAGATGCTGGACGAGCCGCAGAACCTCTCGTCCGTGCGTGACATCGACACGGCGATCTCGGTTCATGTGGTCGACTCGCTGAGCGGCATGCTGGTACCGGAGATCCGTGATGCCGGCGGCATCGCCGATCTTGGGAGCGGAGGGGGGTTTCCTGGCCTGGCGTTGGCGGCCGTGATGCCTCACGTACCCATCACGCTCGTCGAGAGCGAGGGCCGCAAGGCCGACTGGCTGCGCCGCGCTGCGGTGCGATTCCCTAATGTGCGCGTCGTGGCCGAGCGAAGCGAGACCCTGGCGCTGGACGAGCGCGACCAGCACCCGGTGGTCACCGCTCGCGCACTGGGATCGCTGCCGGTGGTGATGGAGCTTGCCGCCCCGCTCATGGCCCCCGACGGAACACTGGTGGCGTGGCGTGGCCGCCGGGACGCCGATGATGCAGGCGCTGCAACCCGGGCTGGCGCTGAGCTGGGCCTGCAGCACGGCGCCGACATCGATGTCACACCGATTCCCGGTGTGAGCAGGCACTTTTCGGTGTGGAGCAAGGTTGCCCCAACCCCCGATCGCTACCCCCGCCGGCCGGGAATGGCCGCGAAGCGCCCCATCGCATGATCTACGCCGTCGCGAATCAGAAGGGCGGGGTGGGCAAGACGACCTCGACCATCAACATCGCCGCGTGCCTGGCCGAGGCCGGCACACGGGTGCTGCTGGTGGATGCCGACCCGCAGGCCAACGCCACCAGCGGTGTGCTGGCCGGGGAGCGGCCCGGGGCCGATGCCCTCACGATGGCCGACGTGCTGCTGGACGGTGCATCGGTGGCCGCTGCGCGCATGCCGACGGTGGTGCCCAACCTCGACCTGGTGCCCGCGAACGCCGACCTCGCGGGCGCCGCGGTGGAGCTGGTGGATCGCGAGGGCCGCGAAGGGCTCATGAGGGCCGCCCTGGCGGGCGCCGCCGCCGAGTACCCGTACGTGTTCGTGGACTGCCCACCCTCGCTCGACCTGGTGACGGTCAACGCCCTGGTGGCTGCCGACCGCCTGATCGTGCCGGTGCAGTGCGAGTACTACGCCCTGGAGGGCCTCTCGCGGCTGATGGAGACCATCGGTGAGGTGCGCGCCCGCCTGAACCCCTCGCTCCGCGTGAGCGGCATCCTGATGACCATGCACGACCCCCGCACACGCATCAGCGGCGAGGTAATTGCCGAGGTACGCAGGCATTTTCCGGGCGATGTGTTCCAGACGGTGATCCCGCGCAACGTGCGCGTGACCGAGTCGCCGTCGTTCGGCGAACCGGTGATCCGCTACGACCCGCACTGCGCGGCGGCGGACGCCTATTTCGAGGTGGCCAAGGAGGTCGCACAGCGTGGGTGAGAAGAAGCCGTCCAAGCGCCTGGGCCGGGGCCTGTCCACGCTGCTGGGTGACGCGCCCGTTGCCGTCGCGCCGCCGGTTGACGCCCCGGTGGACACCCCCTCGCCCGACCTTCCTGCCGCCACCACCACCGGCGAGCGCCTGCTGGTGCTGCCGGTACAGCGCATTCGTCCCAATGCCGCCCAGCCGCGGCGGCGCATCGACGACGAGGCCCTTGCCGCGCTGGCCGAGTCCATCGCGTCAACCGGATTGATCCAGCCGGTGGTGGTGCGCGACCTCGGCGGGGGCGACTACGAACTGATCGCCGGAGAGCGCAGGTGGCGCGCCGCGCAGATCGCCGGGCTGGCAGAGCTTCCCGCGGTGGTGCGCGATGCCGACGAGCGCGAGCGCCTCGAGGTGGGCCTGGTGGAGAACCTGGTGCGCCAGGACCTGGACCCCGTGGAGACCGCCCAGGCCCTGGCCGCACTGGTGGAGGACTTCGGCCAGACGCAGGCCGACGTGGCCCGCAGCGTGGGCCGCAGCCGCTCGTCGGTGGCCAACCTGATCCGCCTGCTCGAGCTGCCCGATGATGTCCAGGAAATGCTGGTGGCGGGCACCCTCACCGAGGGACATGGGCGGGCCATCCTCATGGCCGATGGGGCCAAGCGCCGCCGCGCTGTGGCAAAAGCTGCTTCTGAGCAGGGACTTTCTGTGAGGGCCACCGAGGACCTCGCCCGGGCGAACAC
>CAZIQQ010000003.1:0-5344 GCA_964541555.1 uncultured Bifidobacterium sp.
CGTCGATGTAGTCGTTCTCGAACACCAGCCGGTAGTCGCGGTAGTCCTCGCACACCGCCACGTAGTCGCGCCAGAGACCGCTCTCGACGATTGTGCGACTGATGTCCGCCAGCGCAGGGGCGTGAAGCTGGTGGTCGATGTCGGCGAGGAACGACAGCGCGTCGGGAAGCTCGGGGAACGGCCACTTGGGCTCTGGCGTGGGCCAGGAGGGGCGGGGACGGGTGGCGGTGGTCACTTCATGCTCCATTGCTGGGTGCCGTGTTTCGACAATACGCCCGCGCACCGGGGGTCCCTCTGGTGGTCGGTTCCCCGTGGTCGGCAAATGTGAGGCGGGCTACTTTTCGCGACGTGACGCCCGAATTGATCGTCAACGCCCTCGTGCCCTTCTCCACCCGCCTCGCCGACGACGGCCTGGTGCACGTGCGCGCCTGGCGTTGCGGTGATGGCGTGGCGATGCTGGTTGCCGAGCTCGACTGGGCCCTGCTGGTGGCCGACCGCGCCGATGCCTACTTCGGCCCGGGTATCTTCACGTATCCGGACTACGCCCTTGGCGCAGCCCGCAGTGCGTGCAGTGCCGCCGGCGCGGGGGACCCGCATGTCACCGTCGTACGCATGCCCGACCCGCCGGGCGAGCGCTTCGCCCATGTCACCGATCCGGATGACCCCGACGCGTGGCCCGAGGTGGACGTCGCGGAGGCTGGTCGCCTTCTGGGCGGCGCCGACGCAGGCGGCCCGCCGCCGGGGGCGTACATCCCGCGGGTGGTGGAGGCCTGGGTTCGCGACGGAGCACTGCCTGGCTAGGAGCCCATGCCCCCGCGGATGCGAGTGACGGCGTCTGCGTCAGCCCGCTCGATCGCCGCCGCCTCCTCCAGCACCTCGAGGTGCTCGTCGAAGGGCACCACGACCATCCCGGCGCCGTCGATGAATACCCAGTCGCCGGGTGTGATGGTGATGCCGCCGAACGAGACGATTCCGCCCGCCTCGACCACCTGCAGCAGGTCGCCGCTTGCGCGCGGGGTCTCCCCCAGCGCCCACACGCCCATGCAGTACTCCGCGGCCTCCGCGCGGTCCCTGATGGATCCCCACGCGACCACGGCCCCGGCGCCCAGTTCCTCGACGGCCGCGAGCTTCTTGCCGCCCGCAACGGCCTCGCCGGGCGCATCAGGTGCCGCGATCACCAGCACGGCGCCGGGGGGAACCGCAGACAGTGCGTGCCCTGCCGCCGCCGCGAGGTCGTGGTCGGGCAGGTCGTCGCGCCGGGGGGCGAAGCGCACGGTTGCCGCGGGCCCGTACGACACCTGGCCCTCGCGCGCCGACCGAAGGCCGACGACATGGCACACGTGCGCGTGGCGCCGGGCCATGGCATCGCAGACCGACGCGCTGGTGACGAGTGGGATGAGGTCGTCCACGCCCTGCGTGCCCATGCGCCCTCCCGGGCCCGTGTGCGAGGATGCCCGCCGAACGACGGAGGAGTGCCGTGGAACCCGAGACACACATCCTGCTGATGTACGAGTACGTCGAGGACATCCTCGAGCGCCGTGCACCCTACCGCGACGACCACCTGGCCAACCTGCAGCGGCTGAAGGACGAGGGCAGGGTGCTCATGGCCGGTGCGCTCGGCGACCCCGTCACCGGCGCTGCCATCGTGTTCGCCCCCTGCACGGCGGAAGAGGTGGGCGAGTATGTGCTGCGCGACCCGTACTACGTGGCCGGCCTCATCACCGACTGGCGGGCGATCCCCTGGAACGTGGTGATCTGAACCGCGGCTAGCCGGCGGCGGGCCCCAGGCGCTCGCCGTAGGCAGAGCGATAGATGGGCCAGGCGTCCAGTACGTCGGTGACGTACTGACGGGTCTCCGGGAACGGGATGTCCTCGGGAATTCGCAGTTCCACCCCCTTTGCGGCCGCCGCGGCCCTCCACTGCCGCAGGTTCTCCGGCCCCCCGTTGTATGCGGCCAGGGCGGCAGGCACGGAGCCCCCGTGCAGGTCGATGAGATACCGCAGGTACCACGACCCGAATGAGATGTTCACCTCGGCATCAGCCAGGTCGACCGCCCGGCCGGGCGGCGGGTCGTCCTGCGACTCGATGAAGCGGGCTGTCGATGGCAGGACCTGCATCAGGCCCACCGCCCCGCGGTGCGAGTTCGCAGATGGGTCGAAGCCACTCTCCCGCCAGGCGACCGCAGCCACCAGGGCCGGGTCGAGGCCATTCAGGCGGGCATCCCGATTGATGGCCGCGTCGTACTCGAGCGGGTACCAGAACCGTGCGTACCACGCGGGCTTCGACTGGTGAACCGCGAGTCCCACGGCAACCAGCGCCCCCACGACCACGAGGAATGCGAGCAGGCGGCGGGCGCGCGACCCGCGGCGCCTACGCCGCCCCATTGCCCGCTGGGTAGGCATCCATGACCGACGCCACCCACTCGTCGAGCTCCACCAGCGTGCCGTCGTTCACGTATGCCATGTCCGCGGCCGCCACCTTCTGGTCCTCGGGTACCTGCAGCGCCCTGCGGCCGTCGTAGTCCTGTCCCCGGGCCTCCACCCGCGCGCGCCGCACGTCGTCGGACGCCGTCACCACGATCACCGCGTCGAAGGCATCCTGCAGTCCGGCCTCGAACAGAAGGGGCACCTCGCACACGATCAGCGGTGGCGGTGGAGTCCGCTGGCACTCGGCGGCAATCCACGCACGGCGCGCCTCTCCGATGCGCGGGTGCAGCAGCCCCTCGAGGAAGGCGATGCCTCCCTCCTGCCCGAAGGCTGCCTCGCCGAGAGCCGTGCGGTCGACCGTGCCATCTGCGTCGAGGACCGCGCCTCCGAAGCGGGCGACCACCTCGCGGATGACCGCAGGGTCGCCGTACAGCCGATGAACCACATCATCGGCGCTGAGGACCGCGGCGCCCCGACGCGCGAAGGCGTCGAGGGCCGCGGACTTGCCCGAACCGATGCCCCCGGTCAACCCGAGGCAGTGCGGCGCGGGCGCGCGGGGCTCAGCCCTCGTGCTCGCCGTCACCACCATCGGCGACGGGCTCCTCGGCCGCTGCGTCCTCGACCACCGTCTCCTCTGCCACGGCCGCGGCGGCCACGGGCTCGTCGAGGGCGGGCGCCTCGGGCGCGTCGCCGTCAAAGACGTCGTCGTCGAACGAGGGCGGCTCATAGCCCTCGGGGGCCGGGGTGACGCGCTTGAGCGACAGCGACAGGCGGCGGCGGTCGGCGTCGATCTCGATGATGCGCACCTCGAGGTCGTCGCCCTGGTTCACGACCTCACGCGGGTTCTCGACGTGGTGGTCGGCCAGCTCGGAGATGTGCACCAGGCCCTCGACGCCGGCGTGGATCTCCACGAAGGCACCGAAGGTGACGACCTTGGTGACCTTGCCGGGCACGATGTCATTGATCTGGTACGTCTCGATGACGCTCTGCCAGGGGTCGGCCTGGGTCTGCTTGAGGCCCAGGGAGATGCGCTGGCGGTCGCGGTCGATGTCGAGCACCTTCACGTCGACCTTCTCGCCCACGTTAAGCACCTCGGACGGGTGGTTGACGTGGCTCCACGAGAGCTCCGAGATGTGGATGAGGCCGTCGATGCCGTCGAGGTCCACGAACGCGCCGAAATCGACGATGTTCGAGATCGTGCCCTCCACGACCTTGCCCGGCTCGAGCTCGTCGAGGATGCGCTGCCGCACCTCGCGGCGCTCGTGCTCCAGCACGGCGCGGCGGCTGAGCACCACGTTGTTGCGGCTGCGGTTGAGCTCGATCACCTTGCACTCGAGCTTCTGGCCCATGAACTCGTCGAGGTCCTGCACCCGGCGGATGTCCACCAGCGATGCCGGCAGGAAGCCGCGCACGCCCAGGTCGAGGATGAGGCCGCCCTTGACCACCTCGATGACCGTGCCCTCCACGGTCTCGCCTGCGGTGGATGCGGCCTCGATGCGCTTCCAGGCCTTCTCGAAGCGGGCGCGCTTCTTCGACAGGATGAGCCGCCCGTCCTGGTCCTCCTTCTGCATGACCAGGGCGTCGATCATCTCGCCAAGCTGGACCTCGTCGTCGACGTTCACCGACTTGCGGATCGACAGCTCGTTGAGCGGGATCACGCCCTCGCTCTTGTAGCCGATGTCGACGAGGACCTCGTCCTTGTCGATCCGGACCACGCGGCCGCTCACGACATCGCCCTCGCTGAAGATCGGGATGGTGATGTCGTAGTTGGGGACCTGCTGGCCGTCGACCTCGATGTACTCCGGCCCGTCGAGGGTGAAGATCGGGGTATCGAGATCGATGATGGTTACGTCGTCGGTGGTGCTCATGTCGGTTGGTTGTCCTTGGGGTTGGGGTTCGTGCGCACGCGCATTCGCCCCGTCGATTTGGCGGAAGCGGGCATCATAGGCGAATTCAGCGGGCGAGCAGCACGCGGCGGGCCCATGTGAGCCGCACCAGGTCCCGCCCGCCGCCTGCATCATCGGCGCAGGCGATCTCGCGCAGGGTGGCGAATGCCGCCTCGATCACCTCCGGACGTGCCTCGGCGTGCACCTCGAGCACCCGGTAGGGGTCGAGGCCGGGCTCGGGAGGCGGAGGGTCCCAGGTCACGACTTGGCCTGCAGCCAGGTGGGGCCAACCCCCACGTCGACGGCGAGTGGCGGATCGAGGTCGTATGCGCCGGCCATCGCAGCGACCACGAGGCCCCGCACCTCGTCGACCGCGGCCGGCGGGCACTCCACCAGCAGCTCGTCGTGGATCTGCAGCACGAGGCGGGCGCCGGTGCCCGATGCGCGCAGGGCCTGATCGGCACGGATCATCGCGATCTTGATGATGTCGGCGGCCGAGCCCTGGATGACCGTGTTGACCGCCAGCCTCTCCCCCAGCTGCCTCTGCTGCTGCGTGCGCGCGGTGAGCTCGGGTATAGCCCGGCGGCGGCCGAGCAGCGTCGTCACGTACCCCTCGGAGGTGGCGATGGCGATGGTGGTGGCCACGAACTCCCCCACCCGGGGGTAGCGGGCGAGGTACGCATCGATGTACTCGCGGGCGTCGGCGCGGGAGATGCCCAGCTGCTCCGACAGTCCGAAGTCGGAGATGCCGTAGATGATCCCGAAGTTCACGGCCTTCGCCCGGTCGCGGACCTCGCGGTCCATGTGCTCGAGGGGCACGCCGAAGACCTCAGACGCCGTTGCGGCGTGGACGTCGCGCCCCTCGGCGAACGCATCGCGCAGCGCCGGCTCGCCCGAGCAGTGCGCGAGGATGCGCAGCTCCACCTGCGAGTAGTCGAAGCTCATCATCTCGTACCCCGCACCGGCCACGAAGGCGTCCCTGATCTCGCGCCCCGCCTCGGTGCGCACGGGGATGTTCTGCAGGTTCGGGTT
>CAZIQQ010000003.1:5444-42540 GCA_964541555.1 uncultured Bifidobacterium sp.
CCCTGATCTCGCGCCCCGCCTCGGTGCGCACGGGGATGTTCTGCAGGTTCGGGTTTGTCGACGACAGGCGGCCGGTCTCTGCGACCGTCTGGTTGAAGGTGGTGTGAATGCGCCCGTCCGCGGGGTCGACCGACTCGGGCAGCGGGGCCAGGTAGGTGCCCTCCAGCTTCACGAGTTCCCGGTACCGCGAGATGAGCGGCACGATCTCGTGCTTGTCCTCGAGCGACCTCAGCACCCGGCGATCGGTGGAGTAGCCGGTCTTGCCCTTTCGCCCGGCCGGCAGTCCGAGGCGCTCGAAGAGCACCTCGGCCAGCTGCTTGGGTGAGTCGATCGTGAACGGCCCGCCCGCCAGGTCGTGGATGCGCGCGGTCAGCGCGTCGATCTCGGTGCGCATGCGGGTGCGGATCTCCTCGAGCCGCTCCACGTCGATGGCGACGCCGACGTTCTCCATGCCCACGAGCACGCCGATCAGCGGCATCTCGATCTCGTTGAACAGCGGCCCGAGCCCCTCATCGGCCATCCGGGCCTCCTGCAGCGGGCGCAGCCCGCGAACCGCCGCCGCCGCGGAGGCAGCAGCGCAGGCGTCCTCGTCGTCGCCCTCCGCCAGCACGGCGACGCCGGACTCCTCCGCCAGTTCCTGCAGCAGGTACTGACGACGGCGGGGCTCCAGCAGGTAGGCCGCGATCATGGTGTCGTGCCGGGGCAGTGGCCCGTCCAGGCGGCCCCGCCGGAGCACGGCCTTGGCGTCGTGTGCCGACCACGGCGCTGCTCCCACGATGGGCGCGATGGATGGATCGGCCCCCGGCGACAGGGCCACAGCGTGGGCCGGACCGTCGTCGGTGACCACGGCGAGGGCGTCGCCGCTCAGCCCCAGCGACGCCGCACCGCCACCTGCAAGCGACATGGCGAGTGACTCTGGTGCGTCGGACTCCACCGCGATCGACCGCCCCCCGCCGCCGGCGGGCTCGCCCGGGGCCTCCGGGTCGTCCCCCGCCATCTCGGAGACCCGCCGTGCGAGCGTGCGGAACTCGAACTCCCTGAAGGTGGAGGCAAGCGCCTCGAGGCGGTCGGGGTCGCGGGTGATCAGGGGCACTGCGAGCGGGTCGAGGTCGACCGGCGCGTCCACCGCGATCACAGAGAGGTCCCGGCACATCAGGGCCGTGTCGGCGAACTCGGTGAGGTTCTGGCGCCGCTTGGGCGTCTGTTCGTCGGCGTGGGCCAGGATCTCCTCGAGCGAGCCGTACTTCTCCATCAGCTGAGCGGCCGTCTTCTCGCCGATTCCCGGCACGCCCGGGAGGTTGTCGCTGGAGTCCCCGATCATCCCGCGCAGATCCGGCATCTTCGCGGGCGGCACGCCGTAGCGCTCCTCCACCTTGGCGGGGTCGTAACGCGTGGTGTCCGTGACCCCGCGGCCGGTGGCGAGCACGCTGATGTTGGCGTCCACCAGCTGCAGGGCGTCGCGATCGCCCGTGAGGATCGTGACCCTCTGCCCGGCGTCCGATGCCCGCTTGGCCAGCGTGCCGATGACGTCGTCGGCCTCGAAGCCCTTGAGTTCGACGTTGACCGCTCCGAAGGCCTCCATGAGGGGTCGGAAGTGCGGCGACTGCGCCTTGAACCCCTCGGGCGTCGCCCGCCGCCCGGCCTTGTACTCGGGGTAGGCCTCGTCGCGGAAGGTCTTCCCCGGCGGGTCCCAGGCCACGATGACCCGCGAGGGCTTCTCCTCCTCGATGACCTTGATGGTCATCGCGGCAAGGCCGTAGAGGGCGTTGGTGGGCATGCCATCCGCGCGGGAGATGGTCTCGGGCAGGGCGAAGAAGGCCCGGAACGCCAGGCTGTATCCGTCGATCAGGAGGATCTCGCCCGCGGGGTTGATGGCCTCCGTGCTCACGGTGACGAGTCTATCCGGCAGGTGTGGCGTACCCCGGGGTGAATCTCCGTACGGCGGGTATCCTCTCGCCGTTCGTCTACGCGGAGGACCTCGTGGCAGTCACGCCCAGCGCACAGTTCAGCGTCACCATCCGGCTCGAGCTGGAGTCCGGCCGACCCGGGCTGGCCGCCGAGGTCGCGAAGGCCATCAGCGACCAGGGCGCCTCGATCTCGTCGATGGAGGTGCTCGAGGCCGACCACCGCCGCGTGGTGCGTGACATCGTGGTCGACGCCACGAGCGTCGAGAACGAGGACGAGGTCATCGCGGCTGTCACCGCGCTGGACGGCGTGACCGTGGTGTCCGCCGAGGACCGCACCTTCCGCCTGCACAAGGGCGGGAAGATCGAGATGGTCCCCCGGGCGCCACTGGCGACGCGGGAGGACCTGAGCGTGGCCTACATGCCCGGGGTCGCCGCCGTTTCGCGGCGCATCGCGGAGGAGCCCGAGGCCGCCTTCGACTACACGCTCAAGCGCAACATGGTGGCCGTCATCACCAACGGCACGGCCGTGCTCGGCCTGGGCGACATCGGCGCGGCAGCAGGCATGCCCGTGATGGAGGGCAAGGCCCTTCTCTTCAAGGAGTTCGCCGACGTCGACTCCTACGCCGTGTGCGTGGATACCCACGACGCGAAGGAGCTCATCGCCGTGTGCGAGGCCATCGCGCCGGCCTTCGGGGGCATCAACCTCGAGGACATCGCCGCACCGGTGTGCTTCGAGGTCGAGGACACCCTCAAGGAGCGCCTGGACATCCCGGTCTTCCACGACGACCAGCACGGCACCGCGGTCGTCCTGCTCGCGGCCCTCATCAACGCCTGCAAGATCACCGGCCAGAAGATGGAGGACCTGAAGGTCGTGGTGAACGGCATCGGGGCCTCCGGCGTGGCGTGCTCCAAGATCCTCATGAACGCCGGCGTCACCAACATCATCGGCTGCGACACCCGGGGGGCCATCTACAAGGGCCGCACCGAGAACATGAACTTCATGAAGGACTGGTACGCCGAGAACACCAACCCCGAGGGCATCCAGGGCGACCTGACCGAGGCCATCAAGGGCGCGAACATGTTCGTCGGCCTCTCGGGCCCGGGCACGTTCTCGGTGGACCAGCTCAAGAGCATGGCCAAGGATCCCATCGTGTTCGCGATGGCCAATCCGACGCCCGAGATCATGCCCGAGATCGCCGCTCCCTACGTGCGCGTGATGGCCACGGGCCGGTCCGACTACCCCAACCAGATCAACAACGTGCTCGCCTTCCCCGGCCTGTTCCGGGGCGCGCTCGACGTGCGCGCCACGCAGATCAGCGAGGCGATGAAGGTGGCCGCCGCCCAGGCCATCGCGGACGTCATCAGCGACGACGAGCTACACGAGGACTACATCATCCCCTCCTGCTTCAACCCGGAGGTCGCCCCCGCGGTGGCGGCGGCCACACGCCGGGTGGCGGTCGAGGAGGGCCTGGCCCGCATCACGCCCGAGGACTGATCCGGGGCCACGGGGACGTGGCGGAACGGCAGACGCGGCGGACTCAAACTCCGCTCCGGGAAACCGGGTGTGGGTTCGACTCCCACCGTCCCCATGCAGGTCCGCGGCGCGGGACGTAGCCTGCTCGCATGAAGGCCATCACGTTCGCGCAGCCAGGCGGCCCCGAGGTGCTGACCCTCGCCGATGTACCCGACCCGCAGCCCGCCGCGGGCGAGGTGCTGGTGCGGGTTCGGGGCACCGCCGTGAACCGGGCCGACCTGATGCAGCGGAAGGGCCTGTATCCCCCGCCCCCGGGCGCCAGCGACATCCTCGGCCTCGAGGCGGTAGGCGAGGTCGAGGTCGTACCCGGGGGAACCGAGACGGCACTGCAGGTGGGTGACCGCGTCATGTGCCTCGTCGGGGGCGGCGGGTACGCGGAGCTCCTGAGCGTGCCCGCCACCAATGCGATCCCCGTGCCCCCCGGCATGTCATGGGAGCAGGCGGCGGCCGTGCCGGAGGTCTTCATCACGGCATACCAGGGGCTCATCCGGCTCGGGCACCTGGATGCGGGTGATGTGGCGCTGGTTCATTCGATCGCCAGCGGCGTGGGGACAGCCGCCGCGCAGATCTGCAGGGCGGTCGGGGCGCGGTGCATCGGCACATCGCGCTCGCCCGCCAGGGCCGGCGCGGGCACGCGCTGGGGGGCCGAGGCGCTCGCCGCGCCCGATGGTGTGTTCGCAGGCCCCGTGCGCGGGATGACGGACGGCCACGGGGCCGACGTCATCCTCGATCTCGTGGGGGCCAGGTATCTGTCGGAGAACGTGGCGTGCCTCGCCCGTGGTGGAAGCATCGTGCTCACCGGCCTGGTCGGTGGCCGCCGCGCCGAGATCGACCTCGGGGCCCTGCTTCCGCTGCAGGCCACCATCGTGGCGTCAACGCTCCGGGGGCGAACCACCGGCGAGAAGGCCGAGATAATGGCGGATTTCGGCGATTGGGCCGCACCCCGGTTCGCGTCGGGCGAACTGGAGCCCGTGGTGCACGCCGTACTGCCATTGGCCGATGCGAACGAGGGCCATCGCATCGTCGAGGCGGACGAGGCCGTGGGCAAGGTCGTGCTGATCCCCTGACAGGGTGTCATGGGGCGCGTGTGCCCGTGTTACGGTTCGCGCGGGCCCAAACCGAGGAGATTCATGAAGACCTTCATCAAGTTGCTCGCCCTGGTTGGCATCGGGGCCATCGTCTACTGGTTCGTGCGTGAGCGCCTCGCGGGCGAGCCGGACGAGTTCACCTTCACCGAGGTGACCGCCGACGGATCCGAGGCCATCAGCGAGACCGTGGGCGACTCGGCAGACGCCGCCGCGGACGCCGCCTAGGCACCTCCGGGGCCCGCGGTGGGCATTCGCCTTGCCGGGGGGCCCGACCCCGTCGCCGCCCTCGATCCCGACCTGGCGCAGGCCGCCAGGGGGATCGGGGTGGCGGTGGCGATGCGGCTGCGCGAACTCGCGCCCGCGATCCGGCCGGCAGGCGAGAGCGGCGAGCCGGACCTGGTGATCGAGGAGATCGCCCTCGACCCGGAGGATCCCCTCGACCCGGTGACCCTCCTCGCCTGCATCTCGGCACACGACGCGTACGTGAGCGGGCGCGGCCGATCGGCGGGCGCGAGCCCCGGCGCCCTGGCCATCGCGCGCATCCTCACCTGGGCCACCCGGGCCGAGGCCCTGGGGCGGGCGCCGCGCATCGCCTGGATCGGCCCCCCGGCCCGGCGGCCCGATGACGTGGCCGGGCACGTGGTGTCCGCAAGCGTCCGGCTGTCGGGGCCGGATGGCGCCGTGCGGGCCGCCGCCGTGGCGATCGTTGCCTAGGCGCTGCTCCGCAGGGCCGACTCCACCCGCTTGACCATCGACTGGAGCCGCAGGAACTCGGCCTCGTCGCCGCCCGTGCGGGCCGAGGTCATCAGGCGCTCGAGCGCGCGCTTCTCCACGCGCAGGTAGGCGTCCTTCAGCTCCTCCTCGGTGCCCCCGTCCGCGGCCTCGGCGCGCAGCGCGGCCTCTAGCGGCGCGAGGTCGTCGGGCCACCCCTCATCACCCGAGATGATCAGCCGCCGTGCCTCGCGGTGCGCCTGTGCGCCCAGGTGGTCCTCGCGCATGCCCTCGAGCATCGGCCGGCCGGCCGTGGGCATCGCGATGGCGAGGGCCAGCAGGCGCCGCTCGCGCGCTTCGTCGAGCGATGGCGGCTCCGGGGCGGCATCCTGCGGCTCCGTCTTCGGCGTGGACCTGCGGCCACCCGTCCCCTGAGCCCGTCGCATGAAGCGATCGAACAGCACCGGTGAGATACCGAGGGCCGTGACCCTGCGGATGGCCTCGTCCTTGTCGGCCGACTCCGGAAACGATTCGAGCAGCGTGCCCAGGTCGGACAGCGCGCGATCCTGCTCGGCCGGCGAGTCGCCGGCGCGCGCGATCCGTCGATCGACGAGCCAGGGCAGCAGCGGGTCGGCGCTCTCCACGGCGGCGGCCAGCACCTGACGACCCGACGACTGGCCCGCGAGTTCACCGGGGTCGCTGCCCGGGGGCAGGCCAACGACGGCCAGGCGCACGGGCACGTCCTTGGCGGCCTCGATGGTGCGCCGGGCGGCTTCCTCCCCCGCGCGGTCGGCGTCGAAGCACAGGCGCACCTCCGGGACCACCCGGGCCAGCAGTCTCAGCTGGGTGGTGGTGAGCGCGGTGCCCATGCATGCCACGGCGCCCTCGACCCCCGCCAGCCTCAGGCCCATCACGTCGGTGTAGCCCTCGGCCACCACCGCGAACCCGGCCTTGGCAGCTGCCTGCCGGGCCAGGTCGAGCCCGAACAGCAGCTCGCGCTTGCGGAATCGGTCGCCCTCGGCCGAGTTGACGTACTTGGCGCGCTCGTTGGGGTCGAGCGTTCGCGCACCAAAGCCCTGCACCCGCCCGCGGGCATCGGTGATGGGGAAGGTGATGCGCGAGGTGAAGAAGTCCGATGCCATGCCGCCCCGCACGCGCGCCAGACCGGCCTGCGACAGCTGCTCGCGCGAGAAGCCCTCCTGGATGGCCCGACCGGACAGCGCGGTGCCGCCGCCGGGCGCCCAGCCCACGCGGAACGTGCGGAGGAGATCCTCGGGAAACCCACGGCCCAGCAGGTACTCGCGCGCCTCGGCAGCCTCGTCCGACTTCCAGAGCATCGCGGCATAGAAGGCGCAGGCGCGCTCGAGCAGTTCGCGCACGCGCTCGTTCTCGCGCCGTCGGGCCTCCTCCTGCGGCGAGGCCGTCTCGTACTTCAGCTCCACCCCGAACCGATCGGCCAGCTGCTCCACGGCCTCCATGAACGAGCCTGCGCCCTCACGCTGCTGCATCCATGTGAAGGAATCCCCGGTGGCCCCGCATCCGTAGCAGTAGTAGGTGCGGTTCTCGGGCGGGATCAGGCAGAACGACGGCGTGCGCTCGTCGTGGAACGGGCACCTGCCCCACCACCGGCCCCCGCGCTTGGTCAGCTGCACCTGGCCGCGCACGAGTTCGAGCAGGTCTGCGGTGCGGCGCACCTCGTCGATGCTGGAATCGTCGATGCGGGGCATCAGAGCGGCCCCTCGTGCGGCACGAACAGGTCCCGGTGCACGCGCACCGCGTAGCGGTCGGTCATGCCCGATACGTGGTCGGTGACCCGGGTCACGACGTCGTCGTCGCCGCCCGGCGGAAGCAGCGACGGGTCGTCGAGGTGGGCCCGCACGAGGGCCTGCACCACGTATCGCGCGCGGCCGGCCTCATCGGCGGCCGGTGACGCCAGGTACACCTCGTCGAACATGAAGCCCCGCAGCGAGCGGAAGGCCTCCCCCACCTCGTCGCTCTGCCGGATCTCATCGGCGTCGGCAGACGACCCGACGATGTCGGACACCAGGCAGGTGATCCTCTCTGACGTGGAGGACCCGAGCACCGCGATCTCGGCCCGGGGCAGGTCGGCCTCGGAGATGATCCCTGCGCGAATGGCGTCGTCGATGTCGTGGTTCACGTAGGCAATGCGATCGACGAGACGCACGATCTGGCCCTCGAGGGTGGTGGGCCGGCCCTCACCCGTGTGGTGGCGGATGCCGTCGCGCACCTCGCGCGTGAGGTTGAGGCCGCGGCCGTCGCGCTCGAGCACCTCGACCACGCGCACGCTCTGCTCGTTGTGCAGGAACCTGCGGCCGTGCTCCTCGCGCAGGAGGTCGTCGAGCGCGTGCTCGCCGGCGTGGCCGAACGGGGCGTGGCCGAGGTCGTGCCCCATGGTGATGGCCTCGACCAGATCCTCGTTGAGGCCCATGGCGCGCGCCACGGTGCGGCCGATGGCCGACACCTCGAGGGTGTGCGTGAGGCGCGTGCGGTAGTGGTCGCCCTCCGGGGAGATGAATACCTGGGTCTTGTGCTTCAGGCGCCTGAACGCCTTGGTGTGGATGATGCGGTCGCGATCACGCTGGAACGCCGTGCGGAGCGGGCAGGGCTCCTCCGGCTCCTCCCGCACGGCGTCCTCCGCCCGTGCGGCGCGCGGGTCGAGCGGAGGCTCCCTCACGAGGGAATGGGCTGCGCGTGCCCGAGTTGGACGCCGAACGTCCACGGACCCTGCGCAGCCTCTGCCTCCCGCTTCGGGTCGCCCACGGCGGCCACGCGGATGGTGATCTCACGGACGTCCGAGGGGATTCCCGGCCCGATGGCATACGCGCCGTCGACCCGGTTCGCATCGTGGTTGTCGTCGATGAGCGCGGTGGTGTACCGCCGCGCGCTGTCGTCGGTGACCTCCAGCCCGATCAACTGCATGTGCTTGCGCTTGCGGGCGTCGGGGGCCTGGATGAGGAACCGCAGGCGGGCGCCGTCGCGGTACCGCTCGAGGGCGGTGAGGGCTACCGTCATGTCGCCGACCGACTGGGTCTGGTCGATGGCGTCCACGCCCCTGAGCGTTCCGGGGCTGAAGATGAGCGCGCCCGGGAAGGGGTCGACCACCTCGCTCCACTCGGCCTGCTCGTACGGGGTGGCCATGGGAACGTCGAGGGCCATCTGGTGGATGCGATCGGCACCGCGGTGCTTCCAGATGTGCGGGCACTCCCGGAACAGCGAGATGAGCGCGCGGTGCGAGAACGCCTTGCCGTCGTCGGGGATGTAGATGCCGTACCGGCCCTGGTCGGGACGCACGAGCTCGATGAACGCGGCGGGCACGTGCGGGTCGTCCTCGCACAGGGCGCAGTCGTCCGCGTAGTGCAGGCGATCGACCTGCCAGCCGTCCACGATCATCTCGATCAGGTCGGCCAGGCTGCCGGGCCGGTACCGCTCCTCAGTGGCTATCGCGAGTTCCTCCGCACGACCGATCAGGGAGCGGTGATCGTACTAGGCACCGGCGCCGTGCGGGGCACGCAGGGCTGCCTGACCAGCCGCGATTCGCGCCACCTGCACGCGAAACGGCGAGCACGAGACGTAGTCGAGGCCCACGTCATGGCAGAAGCCGATCGACGCGGGGTCACCCCCGTGCTCGCCGCAGATGCCCATCTTGATGCCCGGGTGCACGGGTCGGGCACCCTGGGCGGCGATGCGGATGAGCCGCCCCACGCCGTCGATATCCAAGGTCTCGAACGGGTTCGAGGTGAGCACGTTGTCCTGCAGGTACTGCGTGAGGAACCTGCCCTCGGCATCGTCGCGCGAGAAACCCAGGGTCGTCTGGGTGAGGTCGTTCGTGCCGAACGAGAAGAAGTCGGCCTCCTCGGCCACCGCGTCGGCGGTGAGGGCGGCGCGGGGGATCTCGATCATCGTGCCCACGAGGTAGTCGATGCGGTCGCCGCCCGCGCGCTCGAGCACGGCCTCGACCTCCTCCTCCACGATCGCCCTCGCGCGCGCGAGTTCCTCCCGGAAGGCCACCAGCGGGATCATGATCTCCACCACGGGGGCCTCGCCCGTCTCGTCGCGCACGGCCACGGCAGCGGTCATGATGGCCGATGCCTGCATTCGGTAGATGTCGGGGTACTCGAGCCCCAGCCGCACGCCGCGGGTGCCCAGCATCGGGTTGGTCTCGTGGAGCAGCTGCACCCGGGCGAGCTGGGCCTCGAGCTCGGGGTTGCGGTGGCCGCCTCTGCGCACGGCGTCGACCTCGAGGGTGAGGTCGGTGAGGTTCGGCAGGAATTCGTGAAGGGGCGGGTCGAGCAGGCGGATCGTCACCGGCAGGCCACGCATCTCGCGGAAGATCCCGGTGAAGTCGTCGATCTGGAAGGGGCGCAGCAGCGCGAGCAGCCGGCGACGGGCTTCCTCGTCCTCGCTCATGATCATGGCCTGCACGATGGGCACCCGCTCCTCGGCGAAGAACATGTGCTCGGTGCGGCACAGGCCGATGCCCTCAGCGCCGAACTCCCGTGCGCGGCGGGCGTCGTCGGGGGTGTCGGCGTTGGCCCGCACCCCGAGGTCGCGCGCCCGGTCGGCCCACCCGAGGATGCGCGCGACGAACGGGTTGTCGCGCTGGGCCTCCACCAGCGGCGCCTCGCCCGCGTACACCGACCCCGAGGTGCCGTCGATCGTGATGACGTCACCGACCGCAAGGCTGGTGCCGCCGATGCGGATGCCGTCCCCATCGAACTCCAGGTCGGGCACGCCGCACACGGCCGGGCGTCCCATTCCGACGGCCACGATGGCGGCATGGCTGGTCTTGCCGCCCCGGGCGGTCATGATGCCCTGCGCAGCGATCATCCCGTGCAGGTCGTCGGGGGTGGTCTCGTCGCGCACGAGGATCACCTTCTCGCCGGCGCTCCCCCTGCGCTCGGCCTCGTCGGCGGTCAGCACGATGGCGCCCACGGCGGCACCCGGGGACGCGTTGACGCCTCGCGACAGCGGCTGCCCCGCCGCGTGGGGGTCGAGCTGCGGCAGCAGCAGCTGGGGGATCTGCCCGGGGTCCACCAGGTCGCGCAGTGCCTCGTCCTCGGTGACCAGGCCCTCGTCCACCATGTCGACGGCGATGCGCACGCGGGCCAGCGCACTGCGCTTTCCGCTGCGCGTCTGCAGCATGTACAGGCGGCCGTCCTCGATGGTGAACTCGACGTCCTGCATGTCCTTGTAGGTGCGCTCGAGCAGCGCCATGGTCTGCATGAGCTCGGCGAAGGCATCGGGGAGGATGTCCTCGAGCTCGGCCAGCGGCAGCGGGGTGCGGATGCCGGCGACCACATCCTCGCCCTGGGCGTTCACCAGGAAGTCGCCGAAGGGCCGGCCGCCCTCCCCCGTCGTGTTGTTGCGGGTGAATGCCACGCCGGTTGCCGAGCGATCTCCACTGTTGCCGAACACCATGCGCTGCACGTTGACGGCCGTGCCGAGGTCGTGGGGGATGCCGTGCAGGCGCCGGTAGTCGTAGGCCCGCCGGTTCTGCCAGCTTCCGAACACGGCGCGAATCGCCCCGTCGAGCTGCAGGTGGGGATCCTGGGGGAAGTCCTCCCCGCGGTGCTCGCGGAAGATCGCCTGGTAGGTGGCAACCAGACCCCGCAGGTCGGTCGCGTCGAGGTCGACATCGGTGGCGGCCCCGCGGTCGGCCTTGAGGGCCTCGAGCGCGGCGTCGAAGCGCGCCCGCGGAACGTCGCACACCACGTCGCCGTACATCTGGATGAACCGGCGGTACGAGTCGAATGCGAACCGCTCGTTCCCCGTAACCGCCGCGAGCCCCTCGACGCTGCGGTCGTTCAGGCCCAGGTTCAGGATGGTGTCCATCATCCCGGGCATCGAGAAGCGTGCCCCGCTGCGCACCGACACCAGGAGGGGATCCGAGGCGTTTCCAAGCGCCTTGCCCGCGTCGCGCTCGAGGCGCGCCAGCTGATCGCGCACCTGATCCTCCATGCCGTCGGGGAAGGACTCCCCGGCCGACAGGTACGCGATGCAGGCGGCCGTGGTGATGGTGAACCCCGGGGGCACGGGAAGACCCAGGCGCGTCATCTCGGCGACATTCGCGCCCTTGCCGCCCAGCAGGTCGCGCATGTCGCGGGACCCCTCGCTGAACGAATAGACCCACGTCGACGTGGGTTCAGGCATCACTCACCGCCCTTCAGGACGAGGACCTCGAAGTCCGCGACCCGACCGTACGCCTCACCCGCCCTTCGCACCAGCGCATGACGGCGATCGCGCGTGGGTGGGTCGTCGGCGTTGACCATGACCTTCTCGAAGAATGCGTCGACCGGCTCGCCCAGTGCCTCTGCCGCGGCGATCGCGGCCGAGGGATCCCCGGCGTCCCGGGCAGCCGTGATGGCGGCGTCCGCCACGTCGAGGGCCGCGGCGAGGGCGTCCTCATCGGCGTCGCCGCCGGAGGTGAACCCCGCGAGGCCGTGATCCGACCCCGCGATGATGCGGCGGCAGCGGTTCGCCCCGGTGCCCGCCCGCACGAGCGCGGCGTCGTCGCGGTGTGCATGCAGGGCCCGCGCCCATTCCGCGACAGTGGCCATGCCACCGGGGTCGGCGGCCAGCGCGGCCCGCACGGCGTCCTGCGGCACCCCTTCCTGGCCGAGGTGGTGAACGAGCCGGTCGGCGATGAAGTCCTCGAGGGCGGCGAGGGCCTCGGCATCCGAGAGCTGGAGGTCGGCCCCCTGATCACGCAGTCGCGCCATGGCCGGGGAAAGCACGTCGACCACCCGCAGGTCCCACCCCTGCTCGAGGGCCACGCGCACGAGCCCTGCAGCCGCGCGGCGGAGGCCGTAGGGGTCCTTGGAGCCCGAGGGGATCTCCCCGATCAGGAATGCGCCCACGAGGTTGTCCACCTTCTCGGCACAGGCGAGGAGCGCCGCGGCATCGGTGGACGGCACCGGTGAGTCCGGGCCCTCGGGCAGGTACTGCTGCGCCACTGCGTCTGCCACGGCGTCGGACCGACCGGCCAGGCGCGCGTAGTGCGATGCCGCAAACCCCTGCAACTCGCTGAACTCGGCCACGAGGATGGCCCCCTGATCGACCTTGGCGAGCGCCGCGGCCTCTTCGGCAGTGGCCACGTCGGCCGAGGCGGCGCCGGTGGCCGCACCGAGGGCGGCCGCACCAGCCACGAGCCGCGCCCGCTTGGCGGCAAGGGTGCCGAGCCGCGCGTGGAACACGATGTCGTCGAGCCTGCGATCGAGCTCCTCGAGCCCCGCCGCCACGTCGCGCTCATACGAGAACGCGGCGTCCTGCAGGCGCGCATCGAGCACGTCCTCGTTGCCGCGCACGATCACCCCGGCTGCGGCCGGGTCGCCGTTCGACACCGCGAGGAAGAGCGGCATCAGGGCGCCATCGGAACCATGCAGGGGCATGTAGCGCTGGTGGCTCTGCATGGCGGTCACCAGCACGCGCTCCGGCAGGGCGAGGTGCTGGTCGGCGATGCGGCCGGTGATGACGCTCGGCCACTCCACCAGGTGCACCACCTCCTCGATCTTCCCCGCCGGGTCGCTCCACGTGCCGCCCGCGGCAGCGGCCGCGGCATCGAGCCCCTGCATGATCGCCTCGCGGCGCTCGACGTGGTCGGCGATGACGAAGGCCGCGCGCAGCTGATCGCGATAGCCGGCCGCCACGGCGACGTCGACGGGAGCGCCGAGGAACCTGTGCCCCTGGCTGGTGCCCCCCATGGGGATACCCGCGACCTCGCCGGCGATGGTGTCGGCTCCCGCCTTTGCGGTGATCCAGCGCACCGGGCGCGAGAAGCGAAGGCCACGGCCGTCGCCCCAGCGCATGGTCTTGCCGAAGCGCAGTCCCTCGAGCACCCGCTGCGCGATGTCGCCCACGAGGTCGGTGAGCGGCGCGTCGTCCGCCGCCACGTCCGCCCACACGAAGTCACGACCCGCGGAGGGATCCTCGCGCACCGCGAGGTCCGACACCTCGACCCCCTGCCCGCGGGCGAAACCGATGGCCGCCTTGGTGGGTGCGCCATCGGCATCGAATGCAGCCGATGCAGCGGGCCCCCTCACGGAGCGGGCGCCACCGCCCTGACGCTCTGCGACGGCCTCGGCGAACACGGCGATGCGGCGCGGTGCAACCCAGGCAACCGCCGGACCGGCGGCCAGGTGCAGGTCGGCCAGTGCGGCATCCAGCAGCCCGGGTGCCTGGGCGATGGCCTCGCGGCAGGCGCTGGACGGGAGCTCCTCGCAGCCGATCTCGATGAGCAGGTCAGGCATCGGCACCCTCAGGGGTGGACGCCGCCAGCCATGCCTCGGCGCACCGGGCGGCCAGCGCACGTACGCGCCAGATGTACGACCCGCGCTCGGTCACGCTGATGACGCCGCGGGCGTCGAGCAGGTTGAACGAATGCGAGCACTTGAGCACCTGGTCGTAGGCGGGCAGCACCAGACCGGCGTCGAGGCACCGCGCGCACTCTCGCTCGTGGTCCTCGAAGTGCCGGAACAGGGTGTCGGTGTCGGCCACCTCGAAGTTGAAGGCGCTCCACTGCCGCTCGTTCTCCCGGTAGACGTCCCCATAGGTAACGCCCGGCGCCCATTCGAGGTCGTAGACCGATCGCACGCCCTGCAGGTACATGGCGATGCGCTCGAGGCCATACGTGAGCTCCACCGAGATCGGCGCCAGGTCGATGCCGCCCGCCTGCTGGAAGTACGTGAACTGGGTGATCTCCATGCCGTCCAACCAGATCTCCCAGCCAAGGCCCCATGCGCCGAGGGTGGGACCCTCCCAGTCGTCCTCGACGAACCGCACGTCGTGCACCGCGGGGTCGAGCCCGAGGGCGGTGAGCGACCCCAGGTATAGGTCCTGCACGTCGTCGGGCGAGGGCTTGAGGATCACCTGGTACTGGAAGTAGTGCTGCAGGCGGAACGGGTTCTCGCCGTACCGGCCGTCCGTCGGGCGGATCGACGGCTCCACGTACGCCACGCGCCAGGGGTCGGGGCCCAGGCTGCGCAGCAACGTCGCAGGATTGAACGTTCCGGCCCCGACCTCGGTGTGGTACGGGTGCATGAGCGAGCATCCACGCGACGCCCAGTACGCGTGCAGGTCGAGGATGATCTGCTGGAAGGACGGGGCGGGCTGTGACACGGTCGCGCAGCATAGCCGTCGCGTCCGCGGCGGGCGTCTAGGGTCACGTGCGATCCCACCGATGCCACGACGTCGCACATCCCCTGCGCTCATCCTCGCCGCCCTCGTGGCGGTCGTCCTCGCATCTGTGGCCGGGGGCTGGTTCATCGCCGCGCAGGTGGCTGACGGCGAGTCGGTGGTGGTCGTGGCGGCCGCGGACCCGGCCGAACCCACCTACGACGCAGGCGATCCCGCGGACGCCGGGCCACCACCGGTGGACGTCCCGCAGGCCGGGGCCGACGCACCCGCGCTACCCGCCGATGTCATCGAGCCGGCCGCGCCGCGCGCGCCATCGCGTCCCGCAGGCAGCTCCGCCGACGCGGCCGGCGCCATCCAGGCGCCTCCCGTCGTGCCGGACACGGCCCCGACCGCGGACACCCAACCGGGGCCATCGACAACACCGTCCGGGCCGGCGCCGACGACTCCGCCCCCACCGACGCCCAGGCCCGAGCCGGGCCCGGTGCTCGCACCGTACGACCCGCCTCCGGCAATCGGCATCGCTGCCGAGGCCCTTCCGGCCGAGGGCCGGGCGTGGACGCTGCTCACCGCCATGCGACGCCAGGCGGCGGCGGGATCCCAGGAGCGTGCGGACCTCGACTGGCTGATCGGCTTCGCCCGCTCCGCTGCGACTCCCGGGGTCCCGCAGGGCAGGCAGGCCACCGCACGGCGGGCGCTGAGGGTCAACGCGTGGTGGTACCAGAGGCGTGCGGCGCCGGGTGAGCGCGTGATCGCCCGGGATCCCGACGGCGTCATCCTCACGTACAAACGCGGGCATGGCTTCATGGTCAACCCCGTCGCCACGATCGGGCGGTGGCGGGACCTGAACGACGCGTGGACCCCCGCGCAACTGGCGGAGTCGCTGCTGCCGATGCTGGCCGGGCGGGCGAACGGCCCCATCGACTGGGCGGCCCTCGAGTACTTCGACGTGCCCGGCGAGCCATCTGCGGTGCGGCCGGGGGTGTCGGCAATGGCGCAGGCGCGGGGCACGAGCCTCTATGCGAAGGCCTGGGCCACTACGTCGGACCCCCGTTTCCTCGACGCAGCCCAGCGCACCATGAAGGCATTCACCGTTCCCGTGGACAGCGGGGGGGTGCTCGGACGCGTACGCGACCCCGGCGGAGGCGAACCGGGGGTCTGGTATCCGGAGCGGGCGTACCCCGGAGAGGACGGCTGGAAGGGCGGCGCGCTCAACGGGTTCATGGTGACGATCATCGAGCTCGAGCGGGCGGCGGCGGCATTCGGCGATGCCCCCGAGGCGGCGGAGGCGGCGCAGCAGGCCCGCGACCTCGCCGGGCGCGCGCGCCGGTCGCTGAAGCGCTTCCTCCCGCTTCACGACACCGGCAGCTGGTCGTTCTACGGCCTCCTCACGCCCGGGAAGCCGTGGAGGTCGTACCTGGCCGACCTCAACTACCACTGCTACCACGTGTCGCTGCTGCGGACGCTGGACGGACTGCACCCCGAAGACGGCCTGGGCGCCGTTGCCAGCCGCTGGCAGGGCTACGTGGATGCCCGGGGCGCCACGTGCCCCGAGCGATAGCCCGCGCCCGGTGGTCTAGCCTATGCGCGTCAACGACCAGGAGTTACCCGTGCCCGAGCTTCCGCCCCCGGCTGACACCAGCAAGTCCTACACCGCGATCTTCGACACCAGTGCGGGCGAGATCCGCTGCGAGCTGTTCGCCGCGGATTCGCCGCAGACCGTCGGGAACTTCGTCGGCCTCGCGGAGGCCGGCTTCTACGACGGCATGATCTTCCACCGCGTGATCCCCGACTTCATGATCCAGGGTGGTTGCCCGAAGGGCATCGGCACGGGCGGTCCCGGATACAACTTCCAGGACGAGATCAACGACCACAAGCTCGTGAAGGGCAGCCTCGCCATGGCGAACGCCGGCCCCAACACCAACGGGTCCCAGTTCTTCATCGTCACCGCGGAGTCGACCCCGTGGCTGGATGGCAACCACACGAACTTCGGTCGCGTCGTCGCGGGCCAGGACGTCGTGGACACCATCGGCACCACGGCCACGGGCGCCAATGACCGCCCGGTCGAGGAGCAGCGCATCAATGCGGTCCGCATTGAGGTCGCTTAGCACGATTCCCGGCCTCGCACCATCTTTCGCGAGGGCCGGGATGGCATCTAGGATGAGCCCCGAATCGACCCCCAGCGGAGACCGATGACGACCTCACTCACCCAACTCGCGGAGCTCATCGACCACGGCGAGTTCCGCACTCTCCTCCAGCGAGGCCAGGAGGTTGGCTTCCTCTCGATCGAGGATGTCGCCGAGATGCTGGACGCCCTTGGCGTCGACGCCGGGCTCGCCGAGGACATCTACCAGCAGCTGGACGAAGCGGGCATCGAACTGCTCGAGCCGACCGAGGCCGCCTCGCGCATGGCCGAGATCGCCGAGCAGGCCGACCGTCCCCGCCGCCAGGCCACCGTCGAGCAGACCACCGACGCCCTGCAGCTGTTCCTGAAGGACATCGGGCGCGTGCCGCTGCTGACGGCCGCGCAGGAAGTGGACCTCGCGAAGCGCATCGAGGCCGGCGACCAGACCGCGAAGACGCAGATGGTCGAGGCCAACCTGCGACTCGTGGTCTCGATCGCCAAGGGCTACCGGGGTCGCGGCCTCCCCTTCCTCGACCTGATCCAGGAGGGCACGCTCGGCCTGGTGCGCGCAGTCGAGAAGTTCGACTGGCGCCGCGGCTTCAAGTTCTCGACGTACGCCACGTGGTGGATCCGCCAGGCCGTCACCCGTGCACTGGCCGACAAGGGCCGCACCATCCGCATCCCGGTGCACGTGGTGGAGAAGCTGAACCAGATCAGCCGCGCCGAGCGCACGCTGGTGGGCCAGCTGGGGCGTGAGCCCACGGCCGAGGAGATCGGCGCGGTCGCCGGGCTGCCCGCGTCGGAGGTGGAGGACATCCTCCGCAGCGCCCAGCCCATCGTGTCGCTGGAGAAGCCGGTCGGAGAGGACGAGGAGTCAGAGTTCGGCCGCTTCCTCGCCGACGAGACGAGCATCGCTCCCGAGGTTGCCGCCGAGCAGTCCCTGCGCGATGAGGCACTTCGCGACGTGCTCGACCAGCTCTCGTACCGCGAGCGCCGCGTGCTGGAGCTGCGCTACGGCCTGGGCGGCGAGAAGCCCCGCACGCTCGACGAGCTGGGGCGCATGTTCAACGTCACGCGCGAGCGCATCCGGCAGGTCGAGCACCAGTCGCTGCAGAAGCTCGCCAGCATGGCCGAGGCCAACCGCCTCTCGTAGATCGCGGCCCCGCCCCGGACGCCCCTGCGCCTAGTTGAGCAGTGGGTCGTCCGGGGCGGTTGCCATGAGCCGGTACGAGCCCCCGGCCCGCGTGAGCACCGCCCGCCACAGCCCGGCCGGGTCGTGCGTGAAGATGTCATCGGGGAGCGGCTCGGCGTCGATCCAGGCGTCCTGCCGGATCTCGGACTCCAGCTGGCCGCCGCCCCAGCCTGCGTAGCCGCCGAAGGCGCGCGCGCGGCGCATTGCCGGGGGCGTCCCCCCCTCGACGGACTCGGGGTCGAGGATTCCCACCGAGCCGAAGGTCACGCCCCCCGCAGCGGCGATGTCCTCGAAGTCGGCCAGCACGATGACCGTGCCCGGCTGCACCGGCCCACCCCGGAACACATGCGAGCCGTCGTTGATGACCGTCGACAGGGGCTCGGGCAGCGCATCGGCGGCCAGCACCTCCATCGGGTCGTTCAGCACGATGCCGAGCGCGCCCTCATCGGCGTGCTCGAGCACCAGCACGACGGCGCGGCGGAAGTTCGGGTCATCGTCCAGATGAGGCGCGGCCACGAGAAGCCGCCCGCGCTTCCACCGGGGGTCACTCACCTAGCGTGCGCCCGTGGATGGCGCCGTCGGCACGGCTACTGCAGTGCTGCGCGGCGGCGACGACCCTGGACGGTGTTCCAGATGCCCCCACCGATGATCAGGACGATGCCCACGAACAGGCAGAACCAGAAGACGCCGTAGTGCTGCCAGAGGTCACGGCCGACATCCTCGAATGCGAAGCCGATCTGGAACCAGATGAGGCCGACGACGATGAGGAGGGCCCCGAGCGTGAACGGCCAGACGACCGGGATCCCGGATTCATCCTTCTCATCGTGTGCCATCAAGACCTCCGTGCGGCGCTCCAACGTGACGACGGCACGTTACCAGCGACCGCGGCCGCGTCACGCCACCTGCAGGGGCATAGGCCCCGCTCAGGCGGGCGGATCGTCACCGGACGAGATGGCGCGGGCCACCCGGCGCTCGCGGGCATCGACGGCGAAGAACCCGCCCGCCGATCGATACAGGCGCGCGGGCCTGCCGCGGCCCTCCGCCCGCACCTCGCCCGACTCCTCCACCACCCCGGCCCGAAGGACGTCGCGCCGGAAGTTGCGGGCGTCGAGGCCGCGCCCCAGCAGCACCTCGTACACCGCCTGCATCTCGCCGAGCGTGAAGAGGTCGGGCAGCAGGTTCACCGCAACGGGGGCGTAGGCAGTCTTCGCACGCAGGCGCTGGAGGCCATAGGCAATGACGGCCTCCTGGCCCGGTGCCATCGACGGGAGGTCGTCATGGGCGAACCAGCGCACCTCCGACACCTCGGGCCCGGGAGCGATCGGGTGCCTGCTCGAATCGATGAGTGCCATGTAGGCAACCGCGACCTCCTCGCCGCCCCGGTCGAACGTGTAGAGCTGCTCCATGGCGATGTCGCGCACGCCCGCCATGGCGTCCACGGCATCCACGGCCGCCTGGTCGAGGGCGGCCACCCCGCCCGGCCCCGCCACGGGCAGCGACCACGTACCGCCGCCCATGCGGCCGAGCAGCACCTCGAGACGGCCTTCCCGCGCGGTGAACACCGCTGTCTCGATGCGCACCCTCATGCGTCGCGCGCCTCGCGCTCGACCATGCCCTGCAGCCCCAGCAGGTTGTTGTCGAGCCAGTTGAAGGCCATCCAGCGCGTGAGGGCCTCGGGGGTACGCAGGGCGTCGGCAGGCGGCCACGCCGCATCGATGGCGTCGGACATCGCGGCGGCGTCCCCGGGAGCCGCCGCGTGGCTCGCACGCGCCGCCTGGCCGATGGCGGCCTGCGCGCGCCGGCCCAGGTCGATTGCCGCGCCCACGTCATCCACGGCTCCGTAGTGGCTCACGTAGAGCCGGGTGGCTCCGAGGGCCTCGAGGCGGTCCAGGCTGTCAAGCGCCGCATCGAGGTCGTATTCCGGCGGGGGGATCGACGGGTAGATCTCCCCACCCCCCATCTGCACGCCCACGGCGTCGCCGGCGAAGACGATTCCCTCGCCCTCGTCGAGCAGCGCCATGTGATGACGGGCATGCCCCGGGGCCCACACCGCGCGCAGGGCGCGACCGGCACCCAGCGGTACCTGACGACCCTCCCCCGCCTCGACGATGCGATCGGCCGGCACGGGCGCGAGGCCGCCGATTGCCGGTGACAGGCGCCCGAACAGGTCGTGTGTGCCCGCGACGAGACGCGAGGGGTCCGCCAGGTGGCGCGCGCCGCGGGGATGCACCACCACAGTTGCGCGGGGGAACATGCGCGCCAGGTCGCCCGCGGCCCCGCAGTGATCGAGATGCACGTGGGTGAGCACGATCCACGCCAGGTCATCGGCGCCGATTCCCGCGCTCAGCACGGCCTCCGCCACCACCGCGGCACTGGTCTGGGTGCCGCAGTCGATGAGGGCGGGCTGATCCGAGCGGATGAGGTGCACCCCGGTCATGCCGGGGATACCCCCCAACATGGTGTCTATCTGCACGACATCGCAGGGGTGCTGGTCCATGTACCCGAGTGTCGCATACCCTTGCCCCATGGCGAACGACAGAGAGACGGCCTGGGCGGCAGCAGGCGAGGCCTGCGCACAGCTCATCGAGGATGGCATGAGGGTGGGGCTCGGCACCGGCCGGGCCGCCACCGCGGGAATCCGGGCACTGGGACGGCGGGTGCGGTCCGAGGGCCTCGGCATCGTGGGGGTGCCCACGTCGGATGCCAGTGCGGCAGTGGCGACGGAGGAGGGCATACCGCTGGGAGCCCCGGGGGCCGCCCTCGACATCGCCTTCGACGGCGCAGACGCCATCGACCCCGCCGGCCTGTGCGTGAAGGGCGCAGGTGGGGCAATGGTGCGAGAGCGCGTGCTGGCCGAGTGCGCCGATCGCTTCATCGTCCTGGTGGACCAGCCGAAGATCGTCCCGACCCTCGACGAATGGGGAATTCTCCCGCTTGCCGTGGTGCCCTTCGCCGCGGACGCCGTGGCGAGATCCCTCGCCGACCTCTCGCCCACCCGGCGTCCGGTGGATAGCGACGACGGCATGGCGCTGATCGACCTCGCACTGCCCGCCGGGTCGGACTGGCCGGCCGTGGCCAGCAGGGCGCGCGCGTTGCCCGGGGTGCTCGACCACGGGCTCTTCCACCTGGTGCTGACGGACGTCTTCATCGGCGGAACCGACGGATCGGTGACGACGGCCGCGTGAGCGCCAGGGCGCGAGCATCGGCAGCGATCGCCCGGGCCGCGGGCAGGGCCTCCCGCGCCCTCGGGCGGGGTGGTGGCACGGCGATGCCGGGCCACGTGCTCCTGCGCATCGACCCCGGCGCCGTCGGTTCGCTGGCGGGGAACCTCGCCGGCGGCACTATCCTGGTGTCGGCCACGAATGGGAAGACCACCACGACCCGCCTGATCTCGGGGGCGCTGCGCCACGACGGCCGCGCGGTGGTCACCAACTCCGCGGGGGCGAACCTGCTGTCGGGCGTGGCGGCGGCCCTCGCCGAGGCCTCCCCCCGCCCGGGCTCGCCTGCATCGGGCGTATTCGAGGTGGACGAGGCGGCGCTGCCCGAGGTCGCCCGGCGGGTACGGCCCAGGGCCATGCTGCTGATGAACCTCTTCCGCGACCAGCTCGACCGCCACGGGGAGCTCGAGGCCATCGGTGATCGCTGGTCGCAGATGCTCGCAGGGGCGTCCCCCCTGCCCCGCCTGGTGCTGTGCGGCGACGACCCGCTCATCGCCGCGCTCCCGCCCGAGGGGGCGGATGTGATCTGGTTCGGCATCGACGATCCCTCGGTCTCGTCGGCCGGGCTGTCCCATGCATCCGACTCCACCCGTTGCCGCACGTGCGGCGCGGCGCTTGCCTACCGTCATGTGTGGCTGGGGCACATCGGCGACTGGCGGTGCGGGCCCTGCGGCACGTCGCGACCCGTCCCGGACGTGGCCGTGGTGCATGCGGGCCTCGACGGCGCACGCGGGTCGGCGCCGGTCATTCGCACGCCGGAGGGAGAGGTGACCGTGCACCTCGATCTCCCGGGCCTGCACAACGTGCTGAACGCCGCCGGGGCGCTGGCGGGCGCCATCGCCATGGGCGTGCCCGCGGGCAGCGCGGCCCGGGCGATCTCGGCCGTACCCCCGGCGTTCGGCCGTGCGGAGCGCGTGAGCGTGGATGGTCGCGACGTGGTGATCCTGCTCGCGAAGAATCCGGCGGGCGCCAATGAGAACGTGCGCACCCTCATGCTCGACGACCGGGACCACGACCTCCTCGTGGCGCTGAACGACCGCATCGCCGACGGCCGCGATGTCTCATGGGTGTGGGATGTCGATTGGGAGCCCCTGCTGCCCCGGGTTCGGCGCCTCACGGCGACGGGCGAGCGGGCACATGACCTCGCCCTGCGGTTCCGCTACGCCGGGATGGACATGACGCGGGTGCACGTGCAGCCCGACCACGGGGCGGCGCTCGCCGAGGCGCTGGCGGCAACGCCCGAGGGCGGAACCCTGGAGGTGCTGCCGACCTACACGGCGATGCATGAGATCCGCGCAGACCTGGTGTCCCGGGGCGCCGCGGGGGAGTTCTGGGCCGGTGGCTGAGGGCGTCGCACAGCACATCAGCCCCGCGCGCGGATTCATGGCGGAACACGCGCACTACGACGATGACGCCGGATTCTGGGAGCGGCACGCCGACCGCCTCGGGGGTCCGGTGTGCGACGTCGGCGCGGCAGCCGGCCGGGTGACGCTGCGCATCGCATCGCGCGGCCACGAGGTCTGGGCTGTCGACACCGACCCGGAGATGCTGGAGGTGCTCGCCGAGCGCACGGCCGCCGCCGGGCTGTCCCATCTGGTGCACCCGGTGGTTGGCTCGATGACCGACCCCCTGCCCATTCGCAACGCCGGGCTGGTGGCGATTCCCATGAACACCATGCAGCTGCTGCACTCGCAGCCCGAACAGGTGACCTGCCTCTCCCATGCGGCCGCCGCGCTGCGCCCGGGCGGCGAGATGATCTTCGACCTCGCCGTGCCCTACTTCGAGGCCATGGAGGATCTCGTGGGAGTGGTCCTCGACACCGGCCACTCGGTGGACGAGGCCAGCGGCGACCTGCTCATGCACACCGCCGTGTTCAGCTCGGTGGACGCCGGGACCGGTGAGGTGCGCATGACGTTGATGATCGACCGCGTGCACCACGATGGCACCGTCACGGCCGTCACGCGCGACCACCACCTGCACATGTACCGGCCCGATGAGATCCCCGTGATCGCCGCCATGGCCGGGCTGGAGGTGCTCGAGCTCACGGGGGGCTTCAACGGTGAGCCCCTGGGTGACGACTCCGAGCGCCACGTGTGGCGACTGGGACGGCCCGCATGAACGCGGTCGCGACGCGGCCGTTGCGCCTGTGCCACCTGTACCCCGACGAGATGAATATCTATGCCGACCGGGGGAACATCGCCGTGCTGCGGCGCCGCCTCGAGTGGCGGGGACTCTCGCTCGAGGTCGTCCACACGGGCATCGGCGACCGGCTGGCCCCGGGTGAGCACGACCTCTACTACCTCGGTGGCGGACAGGACCGTGACCAGGCGATCGTGGCCGACGACCTCGCCCGCACCAAGGGCGCCGCGCTGATCTCGGCAGTCGAGGATGGGGCCGCCCTCCTCGCGGTGTGCGGCGGTTACCAGCTGGCGGGGCGCGGGTACGTGGGCGTCGATGGATCATCGATGCCCGGAATAGGCCTGCTCGATGCCGAGACCGTCGCGGGCCCAACCCGCCTGATCGGCGACGTCCTCATCGCGGCAACCCTCGGAGGCGAGACCCGCGAGGTCGCCGGGTTCGAGAACCATGCGGGTCGTACCCGGCTCGGCCCCGGGGCGACCCCCTTCGGGACCGTGCTGGCGGGCTTCGGCAACGACGGGGAGAGCGGGTACGAGGGCGTGGTGCGCGGCCGCGCCATCGGCACATACCTGCACGGGCCGCTCCTGCCGCGCAACCCGTGGGTGGCCGACACCCTGCTCGCATGGGGCCTTTCCCATGCAACCGGGGCCGATGTGCAGCTGGACCCCCTCGACGACTCGCTCGAGGACGCCGCCCGCCAGGTGGCCACGGGCAGGGCGCGCGGCGAGCGCACCGAGCGCCTCATCGGGCGACGCGCCTAGGCGTCACCCGCCGGTCGAGCCGAAGCCACCCTCGCCGCGTCCGTCCGATTCCGGCAGCTCGTGCACCTCGGTGGCGGATGCGAGCGAGGCCGGGGTCACCACCAGCTGGGCGATGCGGTCACCGGTGGCGATGTGCACCTCGTCCGCGCCCAGGTTCACGAGGATCACCTTGAGCTCGCCGCGGTAGCCCGAATCGATGAGCCCCGGGGCGTTCGCCACCGTGAGCCCGTGCCGCAGCGCATTGCCCGAGCGCGGCACCACCAGGCCCGCCATGCCCATGGGGATGGCAACCGCCCACCCCGTGGCCACTGCCGCTCGCGCGCCGGGCCCGAGCGTGAGGTCCTCGATTGACGCGAGGTCGAGCCCCGCATCACCGGCATGGGCTCGCCGCGGCAGGGCCGCGAGCGGGCTCAGCCGGCGGAATGCGATGTCAGGCGTTGACGAGACGGGAGATCCGCTCCGCAGCCTCCATGAGGCGCTCGTCGGGCACCGTGAGGCTCATCCGCACGAAGCCCTCGCCACTGGGGCCGTACGCGGACCCGGGCGAGATGACCACCGCGGCGTCCTCGAGGACCTTCTCCGTGAACGACGCCGACGTCTCGCCCTCCGGCACGCGCGCCCACACGTAGATGGCGCCCTTCGGGGGCGTGAGTTCGAGCCCGATGGCCCGCAGGGCGTCCACCAGAACGTCGCGCCTGCGCCGGTAGATCCCGCACATCTCGCGCACCGATTCCTGGTCGGAGTCGAGCGCCGTGGCGCTGGCCTCCTGCACGGCCTCGAACATCCCTGAGTCGATGTTCGTCTTCAGCTGCCAGTAGGCGCTGATGATGTCCGGGTTGCCCACCACCGCGCCGCTGCGCCAACCGGTCATGTTGTAGGTCTTCGAGAGCGAGAACACCTCGATGCCGACGTCCTTCGCGCCCGGGGTGGCGAGGAACGACGGCGCCACGTAGCCGTCGTAGGTGATCTCGGAGTAGGCGTTGTCGTGCACGATGATGATGTCGTTCGCCCGGGCCACCGCGACCGCGCGCTCGAAGAGATCGTCCTCCACCACCGCGCCCGTCGGGTTGTTCGGGTAGTTCAGGTACATGACCCGCGCGCGCTTCAGGACGTCGGCCGGGATGGCATCGAAGTCGGGCTGGAAGCCCAGCCCGGGAACCAGCGGCATCGGCACCGGCTCGGCGCCCACCAGCAGCGGGCCCATCGTGTACACCGGGTACCCGGGGTCGCTGGCCAGCGCCACGTCACCCGGGTCGAGCAGGGCCAGGTTCAGGTTGGCGATGGCCTCCTTCGCGCCCAGCGCCGGCAGGATCTCCGAGTCGGGGTCGAGCGACACGCCGAAGCGGCGGTCGTAGAAGCCGGCCACCGACGTGCGGAACGACTCGCGCCCGCGGTTGGACGGGTACTGGTGCGTGCCGGGGTCCGACACGGCGTCGGCCATGCGGCGCACCACGAGGTCCGGCGTGGGGGTGTCCGGGTCGCCGATGCCAAGCGAGATGATGTCCACGCCCTCGGCCCGCTTGGCGGCGATCTTGCGCTCGATCTCCGCGAATAGGTACGGGGGAAGCAGGCCAAGGCGCTTCGCGCCGACGGGACGGGTGCTCACATGGACTCCAGTCGTGACATCAGGGCCGGGGAGAACCGGCCGGAATAGATCGGATCTGCGGGACCTGTCATGGTCACCGCCAGGTCGTCGGCGACATCGATGATGAGGTCGCCTCCCGCCAGGTGCACGGTGACGGGACTCTCGAGGCCATCAAGCCGCACGCCGGCGACCGCTGCTGCGCACGCGCCGGTGCCGCACGCCATGGTGACCCCCGCACCGCGCTCCCACACCCGCATGGTGATCTCACCCGGACCATCCCGGCGGATGAATTCGACGTTCGTGCGGTCCGGGAACCGCGGGGAGTTCTCGACCAGGGGGCCCACGGTCGCCACCACGGCGTCGGGGTCGTCGTGACGGATCACCGCGTGCGGGTTGCCCATCGACACCTCGGCAAGCGCGAACTCGCCCGCCTCGGTTGCAAGCGGCTCCTCCCCCTCGCCCGCCGGGAACACGGCGCGGCCCATCTCCACGGCCACAACCGAGCCGTCCACCTGCACGCGCACCTCGCCCGCACCGGTGAGGACCCGCCCGTCGGCCGGAAGCAGGCCGTTCAGGGCGAGGTAACGGGCCACCATGCGAATGCCGTTGCCGCAATTCTCGGCCATGCTGCCGTCAGGGTTCCATACGCGCATCTCGGGCAGGGATCCTGAGGTGACCACCTCGAGGATGCCGTCCGCACCCACGCCGAAATTCGGGTCGCATACCTGCCGGGCGCGGTCGGGCGTGATCGGAAACGGCCAGCGGGCCGACTCGGTCACCACGTAGTGATTGCCGAGGCCCTGCCACTTCTCGAATGGGATTCCGTCGTACACGAGGCGGCAGGCTATCCCACGCCCTCGAGGCAGCGCCGCCAGACGGCCAGCACCTCGGGCACTCCGTCGGCCGCCGGACGGTCGCCCAGGTCGATCACCGCGTCGGGGGCCATCCTGCGCATCCACGTGCGCTGCATGCGCGCCAGGCGCCGCGTGCGGGCCGCCAGGGCTTCCGGCAGGGCATCCACGGACATCCCGCCGTCGCGCCCGGCGCGAACCTCGCGCATGCCGATGACCTGCTGGGGTCCGCGGGCGAGGCCGGGATGCGCGGCCGCGGCCTCCAGTTCCCCCACCAGCCCGTCGTCCAGCTCGCGCTGCACGCGCTGCGCGATGAGCGACGCCAGCACATCCCGCGGTCGGTCAAGCCCCACCACCAGCGTGGGGTGCCGCGGCGGGGCACTCCAGATGTCGCCGGGAGCCCCGGCGTCACCGGTGGCAGCGCGCTCCAGCGCCCGCACCAGCCTGCGCGGGTTGGCGGTGTCCACGGAATGCACCGCCGACGGGTCGAGTCGCGCCAACTCGGCACGCGCCCGCTGCGGGTCGGCGCCCAGGGCCTCTGCCCACGCGCGAACATCATCCGATGGGGCGGGACGCATCTGCAGGTCGCACAGAGCCGCCCGCAGGTACAGGCCGGTCCCCCCGGCCACGATTGGCAGGCGCCCGGCGTCGAGCAGGGCATCGATCACCCCATGGGCGGATTCGGCGAACTCGCCCGCAGTGGAGTCGTCGTGCAGGTCGAGGTCGCGCACGAGGTGATACCGCACCTGCGCCATCTCGTCATCGCGGGGTGCGTCACTGGCGATCTCCAGGCCCCGGTATCTCTGGAACGGGTCGGCCACCACCACCTCGCCGCCCAGTGCCAGCGCGAGGGCGTGGGCCACGGTGCTCTTGCCTGTGGCGGTGGGCCCGAAGAGGGCCAGCACCTTCGGCGCGTGGCTCAGGCGGCGCCCGCGGGCTGGGCGACCGCGGCGAGGGCGCCCGCCAGCGTGGTGGAGGTCGATGCCTCGATCGACACCGGCACGATTGATCCGGGGGCGGCATCGCCGCTGAAGTTCACGGTTACGTTGTGCCCCGTACGGCCGCTCATGCGCGAATCATCGGTGCGTGACACGCCCTCCACCAGCACGGGGGCCACCGTTCCCACATGGCGTGCCAGGCGCCCGCGGGCGGTCTGCTGCACCACCTCGATGAGAGCAGCGATGCGCTCCGACTTGACGTCGGGGGGCACGTCATCATCCATGCTCTCCCCCGCCTCGGTACCGGGCCGGGGCGAGTACACGAAGGTGTACGCGCCGTCATACCCCACCTGCTGCACCAGCGACAGCGTGTCGGCGAAGTCCTCATCCGTCTCGCCCGGGAACCCCACGATGAGGTCCGTGGTCAGTGCGATGCCCGGAACGGCATCGCGGATGCGATCGACCAGCGCCAGGTAGCGGTCGCGGTCGTACGTGCGGCGCATCGCCTTGAGCACGCGGGTCGATCCCGACTGCGCGGGAAGGTGGATGTGCGGGCACACCTCCGCCACATCGCGGTGCACGGCGATGACGTCGTCACGGATGTCCTTCGGATGCGGGCTGGTGTACCTGACCCTCTCGATACCGGGTACCGCGGCCACCTGGGCAAGCAACTCGGCGAAGCTGGCGCGCGAGGACGCAGGGAGGTCGCGCCCGTACGAGTTCACGTTCTGCCCGAGCAGCGTGACCTCCACCACCCCGTCCGCAGCCTGGCGGCGCACCTCGTCGAGCACCCCCTGCACGGGACGACTGCTCTCACGGCCGCGCACGGAGGGCACGATGCAGTACGAGCACACGCAGTTGCAGCCCACGGAGATCTGCACCCAGGCCTGGTGGGGCCTCTCGCGAAGCGACGGCAGGTCGCCGCTGAAGCGGCCGTCGAACGTGAAGGCCCCGACCGCCTGAATGCGCTCACGCGCGAGCAGCTCACCGAGGCGGTTGACCTCGCCGGGCCCGAACGCGATGTCGACGAACGGGAAGTCCCGGAACACGGACTCCTTCTGGCTCTGTGCCCAGCAACCGCCTACGGCCACGACCACGTCGGGCCGCTCGCGCTTGATGCGCTTGGCCTCGCCGAGGTTGCCCATGAACCGCTCATCGGCCGATCCCCGGATGGTGCAGGTGTTGAAGAGGATGAGGTCGGCGCCGTCCCGGTCCGGCGCCTCCTCATACCCGAGGGATCCCAGGAGACCGTGCATGCGTTCGGAGTCATGCGCGTTCATCTGGCACCCGAAGGTGGTCAGGTGATAGCGAGGCATCGCCGGGATGCTAGCCCCTAGGCGGCCTGCGCCTCAGCCCCCTCGTCAACCGCCGGCACGGCCTCCAGCACCTCTCCGGTGGCCGGGTCGACCTGCAGGCCCTCGACCGGGTTGATGCCCGCGGCGTCGCGGATGCGGCGCTCGATCTCGTCGGCGATGTCGGTGTGCTCGATGAGGAAGGCACGGGAGGCGTTGCGCCCCTGGCCCAGGCGGTCGTCACCGAACGAGAAGTACGAGCCGCTCTTCGTGACGATGTCGTACTCGATGCCCAGGTCGAGCAGCGAGCCCTCGCGGGACACGCCCTCGCCGTAGAGGATGTCGAACTCGGCCTGCCGGAACGGCGGGGCCACCTTGTTCTTCACCACCTTCACGCGGGCGCGGCTGCCGATGACCTCGGCGCCCTCCTTGAGGTTCTCGATGCGACGCACGTCGAGCCTCACCGACGAATAGAACTTGAGTGCGCGACCGCCCGGGGTGGTCTCGGGCGAACCGAACATGACGCCGATCTTCTCGCGCAGCTGGTTGGTGAACACGCAGATCGTTCCCGCGCGGTTCAGGGTGCCGGCGAGCTTGCGCAGGGCCTGGGACATGAGGCGGGCCTGAAGGCCCACGTGGGTGTCCCCCATCTCGCCCTCGATCTCGGCCTTCGGCACGAGGGCCGCCACCGAGTCGATGGCCACGATGTCGAGCGATCCCGACCTCACCAGGAGGTCGGCGATCTCGAGCCCCTGCTCGCCGTGGTCGGGCTGGGACACCAGGAGCTCGTCGGTGTTCACGCCGATGCGGCGGGCATACGCGGGGTCGAGCGAGTGCTCGGCGTCGATGAAGGCGGCGAGGCCGCCGCGCTTCTGGGCCTGGGCCATGATGTGGTAGAGCAGCGTCGTCTTTCCGGATGCCTCCGGTCCGAAGATCTCCACGATGCGGCCGCGGGGCAGGCCGCCGATTCCCAGCGCGATGTCCAGGGGCAGTGCGCCCGTGGGTACGTAGTCGATGTCGGCCAGCGGCATGTCGCCCATGCGCATGATCGCGCCCTTGCCGAACTGCTTCTCGATCTGTGCGACCGCCGAACCAAGCGCCTCGGACTTCTCCACCGTCTCCCCCTGTGCGCCGCTCGGCGCGGCCGTCGATTCCCGTGTTACCCGGACGGATTGTAGGTCGGCGTCCGGCGTGATGGAACACATGTTCGCACCCGCCTCGGACGTTCCTGCCCACGCCACGGTATTCCGCCCCGGCGCGCGGGTTCGCCACGCACGCGTCATCTGACGCGCGCGACCAGATCAGCCCCCGAGCGCCTCGCGAAGCAGATGCAGGGCGATCGTCGACGAGCGCATCCGGATGCGCTCGCGGTCGCCGTGCAGGCGCAGTTCGCGCACCATCGTGCCCGCGGGTCCGCGCACCGCCACGAACACCAGCCCCACCGGCTTGGCATCGGTACCGCCTCCCGGCCCCGCGATGCCCGTGACGGCCACCGACCAGTCGCAGCCGAGGCGTTCGCACGCTCCTGCTGCCATGGCCCCGGCCACCTGGGCCGACACCGCCCCGTGATCGAGAAGCAGATCAGGGGATACCCCCAGGGCCGACTGCTTCACGGCATCCGAGTACGACACGACGCCCCCGACGTACCACGCGCTCGATCCGGCCACCGACGTGAGCCTCTCGCCGATCATGCCGCCGGTACACGACTCGGCGGTGGCCAGCTGCTGGTCGCGCGCGGCGAGCAGCCGACCCACCACCTGCTCCACGCCCGATCCATCGGTCGAGAAGATCGAGCCCGGAAAGGCCTCGCCCAGTCCGGCGATGAAGGCATCGGCGGCCGGCCCCGGGGGCCTCACGGTCACCTCCAGCTCGCCCGGGCGGGCGCACACCCCCACCACGAGCCCCGCAGCCTCCGGATCGAGGGCGCGCACGGCGTCCATGAACTCCGACTCCACCACCCCCGACATGCGCAGCTCGAGGGGCGCGCCCCCCGACTGCCCCCGGACGATGTCGGCCACCGCAGGAACCCCGAGGGCGGCATCCCATGACACCGCGCACTCCCACGGAGGCCCGGGTAGCACCACCACGACGGCCCCACCGTGTGACACCACCGCACCCGGCGCGGTGCCGGCCGGGGGAAGCACGATGGAGCCCTCGGGCACCGTCGCCTGCTTCCTCGCACCCGCCTGCCGGGTCTCCGCCGATGCCCGCGCCGGCACGGACGCCAGCGCCCGGTTCACCTGCGCCAGCGCGTCGTCGTCGAGCACCAGGCCACGGCCGGTCGCCGCCGCCACCGCCTCCATCGTGCGGTCGTCGTGGGTGGGCCCGAGGCCCCCGGTCGTCACCACCAGGTCCACACCGCTGGAGATGGCCTCCGCGACGGCCGTGGTGATCTCACCCAGGCCGTCACCCACGACCGTGGTGCGCACCACCGAGACCCCGGCGGCCGTCAGCGACTTCGCCACGAATGCGCCGTTCTCGTCGCGCACCCTGCCCTCCAGCACTTCCGTGCCGGTCACCACGAGGGCGGCACGCATGCGTCAGCCGCCCGGAAGCCGCTCGGCGCCGGCCGCCGTGATGAGGAAGGTGCCCGTGCCGCCCGTGATCTCGAGCGGCTCGCCGCCCACCGTGATGGCGATGGCGCTCGGGGTACCGATGCGTACCCACGCGGCCTCGGCGAACGAGAAGGTGCGCGATGCCCCCGGCACCAGCACGCCGCTGTACACGGTGGCGCCCGTGTCCGATCCGTTCCTCACCTCGAGGTAGCTGCCGCGGTTACCGCGACCCGTGAACACCAGGTCGACCGCCGGCCTGGGCGTGGTCGCGGTGGTGCCCATGGTGGTCGTGGGCACGCCCGGCACGGGCTGCGTCGGGGTGCCGCCGGTTCCACCAAGGCCGAGCCACGCCAGCAGGGCGATGCCCGTGACCCCTCCGATCGCCAGCCACAGCAGCTGGGCCTCCCGCCGCCGGGGCCTGCCGGCCGCGCGCTCACGCGCCCGCCTGAGCCCCTCGGGCGACATTCCGCCCCCGAACTCGCCGAACCGGGAGTCGTATTCGTCGAGGGCCAGTTGGGGGTCGAGCCCAAGGTACGAGTTGTACGCACGCAGGAAGCCACGGACGTACGACGGGTCGGGGAGCAGGTCGAACTGCTCGTCCTCCATGGCCTTGAGGTACCGCGAGCGGATGCGCGTCGCGGCCTCGGCCGTGGGGTAGTCGATGCCCTGCTTCACGCGGGCTTCGCGGAGGCTGTTACCGATCTCGTACGTCGGCCGAAAGTATCACCACGGGGAGCGGCCGGCACGGGGGTTTGCCCCCGGGCCGGAAAACCGCGTTGCGGCTAGTCGTCCCCTGAAACGTCGGCGTCCACGGCCGCGATGCCCAGCACCCGGGGGATGTCCCCCTCGCCGATCAGCACGGTTCGCGGCTTCGATCCCTCGTGACCGGAGATCACGCCCAGGCGCTCGAGCGAATCGACCAGTCGGCCGGCACGGGCGTAGCCCACGCCCAGGCGGCGCTGCAGCAGCGAGACCGAGGCGGTGCCCTGCTGCACCACGGTCTCAACCGCCTTGCGCAGCATCTCGTCGCCGCCGGCATCCACCTCGGGCTCGTCCTGCTCTGGCCGCTCCATGAGGTCCTCGCGGATCTCGGGCCTGCCCTGCTTCCGCCAGTGGTCGGTGATCGCGAGGATCTCCTCCTCCGACACGTACGCACCCTGCAGCCGCTGCAGGCGGGACGTCCCGACAGGGCGGAACAGCATGTCGCCGTTGCCCAGCAGGCTCTCCGCCCCGCCGGAGTCGAGCACCACGCGCGAATCCACCTGCGACGACACCGCGAAGGCGATTCGCGACGGCACGTTCGCCTTGATCATGCCGGTGATCACATCCACCGAGGGGCGCTGCGTGGCGAGGAGCAGGTGGATTCCCACCGCGCGGGCCTTCTGCGCGATGCGGATGATGGCGTCCTCGACCTCGCCGGGCGCCACCATCATCAGGTCGGCCAGCTCGTCGATGACCACCAGGATGTGCGGGATCTCGCTGAGGCCCTGCTGGCGGCGAATGGCGTTCCAGTCCTTCAGGTTCCTGGCCCGCGCGGCGCCCATGATCTCGTAGCGCGACTCCATCTCGCGCACGATGTTCGCCAGCACCGCCGTGGCGTTCTTCATGTTCGTGACCACGGGCGTGAGCAGGTGCGGGATGCCCTCGTAGTGATTCAGCTCGACCTTCTTGGGGTCGACCATCACCAGCCGGAGCTCGTCGGGCGTCGCGCGCAGCAGGATCGACGCCAGCAGCCCATTCAGGCACACGCTCTTGCCCGTTCCGGTGGATCCGGCGATGAGCAGATGCGGCATGCGCGCGACGTCGAGGTACACGGCATTGCCACCGATGTCGAGGCCGAGCCACGCCGCCAGCGGGCCGGTGTCGTCGGGGAAGTCCCTCCACACGTCACCCAGGGTGACCATGCTGGCGTCGGGGTTCGGAACCTCGACTCCCACGGCCTGCTTGCCGGGGATCGGCGCGAGGATTCGCAGCTCGTCGGTGGCAGCAAGGGCGTATGCGAGGTCGTCCCGGAGGTTCGACACCTTCGACACCTTGGTACCCGGGGCCAGTCGCAGCTCGTAGCGGGTCACCCGCGGGCCGGACACCGCGTTCACCATCTCGGCGGCCACGCCGAACTCGGCAAGGGCCTCCACAAGGCGGCGTGAGGTCTCGCGCACCTGACCGGCAGGCATCTTCGACACACCGGCAGACTTCTTCAGGGTCTTCCTCGGCGGGCGCTTCCATCCACCCCTGGGCGCGTTGCCCGGCGCGCCGTGGACGTCCTCAGCGGCAGGGGGCGCAGCCGCGGCCACCGCTGCGGAGGGCACCTCGACGGGCGTGAACGGGTCGTCATCCGGATCGTGCATCGCGGAGCCGTCCGGCTCGTCGTCGAGCGGGTCGTCCAGAACGTCATGCGCGTCGCCGTCGCCGAAGGGCATCGGCTCGTCGTCCTCCACATCCAGGGGCACGACCCCGCCGGCCAGGGCCGGGCTCGGCGGCAGGTGGTCCTGCTCCTCGAAGATGTCCGGGAAGCGGTCGGCGCCATCGACCGGGTGTTCGTCCGACTCGCGCCGGGTGGTGGGCGAGGCGACCGTGCGCGCGATCGCCTTGGCCTCCTCACCCGCGCGCCTGCTGCCACGCACGGCGGTGTTGGTGGCCGTGGCCATGCCGCGACCCACCGCGACTCCTGCGGTGGCCACCCCGCGGCCCGATCCGCGAAGGGCCTCGCCCAGCGAGGCGCCGCTCATCAGCACCATGCCCGCCGCGATGCCGAGAACCGTGAGGATGTTGGCGCCCGCGGCACCGATGGTGTTGGCCGCCGCCCACCACAGGCCGGCGCCGATCACGCCACCGGTTGCCTGCATCTCGCGCATCACGAACCAGCCCTGCGAGGTGTCCATGCCCTCGCCGAACAGGCCCGACGCAAGGCCGAGCACGATCGCCAGGCCCACCACCGCGGCGCCGATGCGGAACGGACGGGCGTCGAACACGGGGATGCGCACGATCAGGTGGATGCCGATGGCCACCATCACCAACGGGGCCAGGCCCACGCCACGGCCCACGAAGACCCGGATGAACTCCTCGAGGTAGGCGCCGAACGCACCGCCGCCCACGCCGGCGAACACGACGGCCCCCAGGAACGCCCCGAGGGCGATCAGGCCGAGGCCGGCGATCTCGCGATAGCCCCCTCCACCCCGCCCCTTGCCGGGCGGCCTGCGGGCGGGGGCCTTGCGCGCACTCGTGCCCTTGCGGGCAGCTGTCTTCGTGCGGGCCTTCGAAGCGGTCGCGGGCATACGCGACCTATTTGGACCAACGGGGCCCGACTCCTGCCCCTAGACCTCCACCACCACGGGCAGGATCACCGGGCGCTGGCGCAGTTTGCGGTTGATCAGGGACGCCACCGCGTCGTGCAACTGCTTCTGCAGCACGTCGATCTCGTGCACGCGCTCCTCCGACGACTCCGCGATGCTCTCCAGCACCCGCTCGCGGATGGCCTCGATCAGCTGCTCGTCCTCGGCCCCGCCGAATCCGCGGGTGACCACGTCGGGCGTTCCGTCGATGGTGCCGTCGTGGGCATCCACCTGCACGACGATGAGCACCAGGCCGTCCTCGGACATGTGGCGGCGGTCGCGCAGCACGCCCTCGCCCACATCGGCCACCCCGTAGGAGTCGACGTACGTGATGCCCGACTCCACGCGCTCGCCCAGCACCACGCCGTCGGCCGAGACCTCCATCACATCGCCGTTCTCGAGGATCACCGTGCGCTCCGGAATGCCGAGCCTGTTGGCCAGGTCGGCGTGGGCGATCTGATGGCGGGCCTCGCCGTGCACGGGGGCGAAGAAGCGCGGGCGCACCAGCTGCAGCATCCAGGCCAGCTCATCGCGCACCGCGTGCCCCGATGCATGCACGTCGGGCTTGTCGTCGGGCGTCACGACCCGGGCACCCGATGCGACGAGCCTGTTGATCGTCTCGTCGATGGCGAGCTCGTTGCCAGGGATGCGCCGCGAGCTGTAGACGATGGTGTCGCCCTTATTGATGCTCACGCGCGGGTGCGCGTGGTTCGCCATGCGGCGAAGCGCCGACATGGGCTCGCCCTGGCTTCCCGTGGTGAGGATGACCAGCTCGTCGTCGGGGACCGAATCGAGCTCCTTGTCGCCGATGATCACGCCGTCGGGTGCTGACAGGTACCCCAGGTTGCGGGCCACGTTGACGTTGCGCACCATCGAACGCCCCACCACGGCCACCATCCGGCCGTCGCGGTACGCCGCGTCGATCACCTGCTGCATGCGGTCGATCTGCGACGAGAAGGTGGTGACGATCACGCGGCCGGGCGAGGTCGCGAACAGGCTCGCAAGCGCAGGGCCCACGGCCTCCTCGGCGCGCTTGCCCGATACCGGCACCTCGGCGTTGGTGGAGTCGCCCAGCATCACCAGCACGCCCCGGTCGCCCAGGCGGGCGAGGCCGGGGATGTCGCTGCGCTTCGACGGGCCGCCGATGGGCAGGTGGTCAAACTTGAAGTCGCCGGTGTGCAGCAGGGTGCCCGCCGGTGAATGCAGGGCCACCGCAACGCAGTCGGGGATCGAGTGCGTCACCCGCAGGAACTCGGCCTCGAACGGGCCGACCTTGCGAGGGGGATCCCCTGCCGCGATCTCGATCATCTCGGTCTCACCCAACAGGCGGTGCTCGTCGAGCTTGCCCCGCACGAGCGCCAGTGTGAACCTGGTGCCGAGGATCGGCACGGGACCGACCTCGCGGATGAACCACGGCACCGCGCCGATGTGGTCCTCGTGGCCGTGGGTGAGGATGAGGGCGTCGATGCGCGAGGCGTTCTCGGCCAGGTAGGCCATGTCGGGCAGCACCAGGTCGACGCCCAGCTGGTCGGGGGTCGGGAAGGTCACCCCGCAGTCGATCACCACCATCCGGCCGTCGTGCTCGACCACGTACATGTTCTTGCCGATCTCCCCCACGCCGCCGAGGGGGATCACACGAAGGGCCGGGGCCCCGCTCACGCGGCGGCCACGATGCCATGCGCGGCCAGGAGGGCCGCGAGGCGCTCGCGCTCGGGCCCGGTGGCCTGCACCAGCGGCAGCCGCAGTACGTCGGTGGGAATCATTCCGAGCATCTCGAGCGCCGCCTTGATCAGGATTGGGTTGGTCACCTCGAACAGCCCGGACCACAGCCCGGTGAGCGTCGAGTCGATGGCGCGGGCGCCATCAAGGTCTCCGGCGCCGGCCAGGGACACCATCTGCTGCATGCGGTCGCCGACCACGTGAGAGGCCACCGAGATCACGCCGGTGCCGCCCATCTCGAGCACCGGCATGAGCATGTCGTCGTTGCCGGCATAGATCGCGAGATCGCACAGCTCCATCACGCGGGCCAGCTCGGAGAGGTCGTCATTCGCCTGCTTCAGCGCGACCACGCCCGGTATCGCCGCGAGATCCGCGATGAGTTCCGGCGGCATGTTCAGCGCGGTGCGCCCGGGGATGTTGTAGAGCACAACGGGCACGCCCACAGCCGCGATGGCGGCCACATGGCGCCTGATGCCCTCGGCCGGCGGCTTGTTGTAGTACGGGGTCACCACCAGCACGGCGTCCGCGCCGATCTCCCGTGCCACCTCGGTGAGGTGCACGGAGTGGGCGGTGTCATTGCTGCCCGTGCCGGCGATCATCGTGGCGCTGCCGAGGGTCTCCTCGCGCGTGGCCTCGAACAGCGCGATGCGCTCCACATCGCTCAGCGTGGACGCCTCGCCGGTGGTACCCGCGACAACGATGCCATCCGACCCCGCCGCGAGCAGGTGGCGCACCAACGCGCGGTAGGCGGACTCGTCGACGCCCCCGTCCTCGTGGAAGGGCGTGACGGCCGCGGTGATTACGGCTCCGAGCACCGCGGCAGCATACCCCCTGCCCCGGCCATCAGGTGCGGGGGATCTCCTGCCCGGTCTCAGGGTCGATGCGGATGCCGTCGGTGATGCCGCTGCCCGGGGGGGCGCCCACGATCACCCAGGTGGCCTCGCGGTCGGAGTTGTTCTGGATGCGCCTGGCGGTATCCCTGTCCACGCGGATCCAGTC
>CAZIQQ010000004.1:0-40790 GCA_964541555.1 uncultured Bifidobacterium sp.
GGGGGCCGCAAATGGCGATCCCCGGCTCCGGTTGCCCGCCCACCGGAACGACCCGCCGCGGCGCACTATCTTTGATTCATGGACGTTTCCGAGAGCAGCTTCCAGGCCGATGTCATCGAGCGGTCGCACGAGGTTCCGGTGGTCGTGGACTTCTGGGCCGAGTGGTGTGGGCCGTGCCGGCAGCTCGGCCCGCTGATCGAGGACGCCGTGGCCCGCCGTGCGGGCGACGTGGTGCTTGCCAAGGTGGACATCGATGCCAACCCCGGGCTGGCGCAGATGTTCCAGGTGCTGAGCATCCCGGCGGTCAAGGCGTTCCGCAACGGTGAGATCGTCGAGGAGTTCGTGGGGCTCGTTGGCCCCGACCAGATGGAGGCCTTCCTCAACGCGCTGGTGCCCAGCAAGGTCGACCTGCTGGTGGAGCAGGGCGACGAGGACAGCCTGCGCGAGGCCATCTTCCGCGACGCCGGTCGCACCGACGCCCGCATCGCGCTGGCGCACGCCCTGATCGAGCGGGGTGAATTGCCCGAGGCCGCCGAGGTGCTCGAGCCCGCCCAGCACGACCCCGTGGCCGCCGGCCTGCTGGCGCGGGTGCGGCTGGCCGGCAGCGATGTGCCCGACGTCCAGGCGGGCCTCGCGGCGCTCGATCGCGAGGACTGGCAGCAGGCCTTCGCCAGCCTGGTGGACGCCACGACGGTTGCCACGGACCGCACGCTCAAGGATGATCTGCGCAAGATGTTGATCGGCCAATTCCGCGAACTCGGCGACAGCCACCCGCTGGTACCCGAGTACCGCAAGAAGCTCGCGAGGGCATTTCACTGATGGAGATCCGCGCGTACTCGAAGGCCGAGCCCTTCACCACCACCGACGGCAGCACCATCCGTTCGCTGCTCGACCTCTCGGTGGCGCCTGTTGCCAACCACAGCCTGGCCGAGGCCACGCTCCCGCCCGGCGGGCAGACCGATCGCCACCACCACAAGGTGTCGGAGGAGATGTACTACCTGGTGGAGGGCGAGGCGCTCATGGAGATCGACGGCGAGGAGCGCGCGGTCACCGTGGGCGACGCCATCCTCATCCCCGTGGGCTCGTGGCACCAGATCACCAACACCGGGTCCGGCGACATGCGCATGATCGTCACGTGCGCGCCGCCGTGGACGGCGGAGGACACCTACTTCGATACGTGAGTCGCACGCCTAGGGCGCTGTGACCTCCGGATGCCCGCTGGTGATGGGCGGATCCACTCCTGTGGATGAGGTGCCTGTCACCGGGGTGACGGCCCACGACCTCAGCGCCGGGCGCACCACCAGGAACCACGTGAGGATCGCCGAGATCGCCACCAGCACCAGGGCGTAGATGGCGGCCTCCTCGTACGCCGCGAGCTCTGCTGCCTGCCACACCCTCGTGGCGAGCGTCGAGAAGCCCGGTGGCGCGAGCAGCAGGGTGGCGGGCAGTTCCTTCGCCGTCGACAGCAGCACCAGGCCGGCCCCGGCGGCCAGGCCCGGCAGCATCAGCGGCAGCTCCACGCCCGTGAAGCGCCTCAGGCGGCCCTTGCCCATGATGCGCGCGGCGTCGTCGAGGCGCGCCGGCACGCCGGCCACGGCCGACTGCGCCGCGCCCAGCGCCAGCGCCCCGTGATGCACCACGTAGGCCAGCACCAGCAGGGGGAGGGTCTGGTACAGCGCGCCCAGCGGGCCCGGGGCGGACAGCGTGAAGAACACGAACGCAAGGGCCGTGATCAGCCCGGGCAGCGCGAAGCCGCCCACCACGGTGCCGGCCAGCACCTCGCCGAGGCGACCGGGGCGCCGCACGCTGCGGAAGGCGATGGGCAGGATGATGAGCAGGGCCACCACCGCCGTGAGCACGCTCACCCCGGCGGTGCTGAGCAGGGGCTCGACGATCATGCCCGGGTCGGCCACCACCGAGGTCGCGTCGGACGACCCGTTGGCCAGTCCGCGGATGGCCCAGAAGGCCAGCACGGCGATGGGGGCCACCAGCGAGAAGCCGATGAGCAGAACCAGAAAGAGGTAGGCGGGGATGCGCCCGCTTCGCAGCGGCACCATGAGCGGCGTGCCCATGCGCGCCTGGTCGCGCAGGCCCACGCGCGACGAGCGGCGCTCCATGGCCACCACCGCCACGGCCAGCAGCCCCAGTACCAGGCTGAGCGCGATCGACGTGATGGGGTCGAGCAGGCGGTCGGCGTAGATCGCCCGCGTCAGGGTGTCGTAGCGAAGCAGCTGAACGGCGCCGAAGTCGCTGATCACATAGAGGAACACCAGCAGCGCGCCCGCCGCGATGGCCGCCCGGGCCTGGGGCACCACGACCGTGAGGAACACCTCGATGGGCCGGCGGCCGAGCATGCGCGCCGATTCCTCGAGCGACGGCGGCAGGCCACGCAGGCGCGCCATCACCGGCAGGAACACGTACGGGTAGGTGAGCAGCGTCAGCACGATGAACGCGCCCCGGAACCCGCTGACCTCGGGCAGCCACCCGATGCCCAGGAGATCCTCCACCAGCCCGCCCGGCGCAAACGCGGCGATGAGCGCCACCGCCCCCACGAACGACGGGATCACCAGCGGCAGGCACAGCAGCAGCGCCCAGATGCGCCGCCCGCGAAGCTGCGTGCGCGCCACGAGCCAGGCGGCGCTGGTGCCCAGTACCGCCGCGGCCAGCGCAACCGAGATGCCAAGTGCCAGGCTGCGCAGGAGCGGGCCGACCAGGCGGTCGTCGGACAGCGCGCTCCACAGGCCCCCGAGGTCCTGCCCGTTGCGCACCAGCAGGTACGCGAAGGGCAGGGCGAACGGCACGGTGAGGGCCACCGCCAGCGCGGTGGCCCCCAGCGCGCGCCAGTTCACGCGGTCACTGCGCGAGACCGCTCTCCCTGATCTGCTCGGCGATGGCCTTCAGGTCGGTCTGGCCGGTGAGGTCGTACGCGGGGTAGTCGCCCTTCGACAGGGAGGGGGCACCCTTGGGCGCGGCCACTCCCGTGGCGGTGGGGTACTCGCCCTCGCCGGCGATCATCAGCTGCTGCCCGGCATCCGACACCAGGAAGCCCACGAGCGCATCGGCCGTGGCCTTGTCGGGCGATGCGGTCGGCACCGATGCCGTGGCCACCAGGAAGAGGCTGCCCGCGTCGGTTCCCGGGAAGCGGTAGGCCGCCACGGGCGCCTTCGGGTCGTCCTCCTTGATCTCCAGCACGTAGTAGTGGTTCACCAGGCCCATGGGGATCTCACCGCGTGCCACGGCCTCGGCGATGGCGCTGTTCTTGGCGTACGACCTGGCGCCGTTCTCCGCCATGCCGGCAAGCCATGCGTTGGTGGCGTCCTTGCCCTCGATCTGGTTGAGCGCGGCGACGAAGTCCTGGAACGACGCGTTCGACGGCGCCACCGCCACCTTGCCCTTGTACTTCGGGTCGGTGAGGTCGAGCACCGACTTGGGCAGGTCGGCGGGCTTCATCAGATCGGTGTTGTAGATGAGCACCCTCTGGCGCCCGGCGATGCCGACCCAGTCACCGTCGGCCGCGCGCAGGTTGGCCGGCACGCGGTTCAGCACCGCCTGCGGAAGCTGCGAGAGCAGCTGCTTCCGGTCGAGGTACGACTGCGAGATCGGGCTCTGCGAGATGAAGACATCGGCGGGGGTCTTGTCGCCCTCCTCGCCCACCAGCAGTGCCAGGTCGGCGGAATCGCCATAGCGGACGTCGAGCGCCGTGCCCGTCTCCTTCTCGAACGCGTCGAAGACCGGCTCCATGTACTCCTCCTCGCGGCCCGAGTACACGGTGAGCGCCCCGGCATCGCCACCCGCCGAGGTGGACGCGGCCGGTTCGGATGAGCTGCCGCATGCAGAGAGCACGAGCACGGATGCAAGGGCGGCGATGGCGGCGCCGGCGAAGGCGCGCGGGCGGATGGTCAACGGGTACTCCCTGTCGAGTCGCAACGGATAACGGCGGCGACTCTATAGGTCATGACTGTTGGATAAAACCCTAGGGCGTGAACGCGACGCTGGGCTCGCCCACGTACTCGAGCCCGATGCGATCGCCCGTGTCGAAGGGCGGGCGCCCCATCACGCGGCATCGCACCGGGCATCCCTGGCTGCTGGTGACGATGACCGCGTCGTGGCCGTAGTACTCGATGCGCTCCACGATGGCGTCGTCGCCCTTGCAGGCCGCCACGCACTCAGGGCGGATGACGACCTCCACGCGGCCATGCGCGGGCCGCGCCAGCGGCACCCTGCCCACGGGCGTCAGCGCCACGTCGCCCTCGGCCTGGGCCGGCAGCAGGTTGGCGTCGCCCACGAACGTGGCCACCGCCCGGCTGGCGGGGCGCTCGTAGAGGTCGGCCGGCGTGCCCACCTGGGCGATCCTGCCGTCCAGCATCAGCGCCACGCGGTCGCCGATGAGGAAGGCCTCCTCCTGGTCGTGGGTGACGAACACCGCGGTGGCGCCCGCCGCGGCCAGCAGCCTGCGCACCTCGCCACGCAACTCCGCGCGCAGCGGGGCGTCGAGGGCCGAGAAGGGCTCATCCAGCAGTATCAGTGAGGGCTCTGCCGCCAGCGCGCGCGCAAGCGATACGCGCTGCTGCTGTCCGCCCGACAGGGTCGAGGGCATGCGATCGGCCGCGCCCGTGAGGCCCACCAGCGCGAGCGCGCGCTCCACGCGGGGGCCGTCGCGCTCGGCGCGCGGCAGGCCGTAGCCCACGTTGCCGCCCACGGTGCGATTGGGGAACAGGGCGGGCTCCTGGAACACCATGCCGATGCGCCGCTTCTCGGGCTGGATGAAGCACTCGGGCCCGGACACCGTGAAGTCGTCCACGGCGATCAACCCGGCATCCGGACGGTCGAGCCCCGCGATGCACCGCAGCAGGGTGGTCTTGCCGCATCCCGAGGGGCCCAGCAGTGCCAGCACGGTTCCCGCCGGCACATCGAGGTCGATGCCCTTGAGGATCGGCTTTCCGCCCAGCACGCGCTCGACCCCGCGCATGGCCAGTGCCGAGCCGCGCGGATCGCTGCGGGTGGGCACCGCCGGGCACATCTCGATGTGGGGAGGCAGTTTCTCCATCGCCTGACCCGCACGGTAGCGCCATGTGCCCTGTATCGGCAATGGAGATCGCCCAAATGGGTACGGGGGTCACGCGCTAGCGTGCGCAGTCGAAATGGAGGATCGAATGACCACGAATGGCGCGCAGGGTCCGGCGGTGAGCGCAGAGGGCCTTGGCCGGAGATACGGCGAGGGCGAGGCGGCCATCGACGCGCTGGCCGACGTGACCATCGAGTTCCCCCGTGGCCAGTTCACCGCGGTGATGGGCCCCTCCGGGTCCGGCAAGTCCACGCTTCTGCACTGCCTGGCCGGGCTCGACCGCCCGACGTCCGGCTCGGTGGTGGTTGACGGCACCGCGCTTTCCGGGCTGTCGGACCGCGACCTCACGGTGCTGCGCCGTGAGTCCATCGGCTTCATCTTCCAGTCGTTCAACCTGCTTCCCATGCTGTCGGCCCGTGAGAACGTGGCGCTGCCCCTGCGCATCGCGGGCACGCACGACGGCGACGGCCGGGTCGAGGCCCTGCTGGCCGACGTGGGCCTGGCCGACCGTGCGGGCCACCGGCCGTCCGAGCTCTCGGGCGGCCAGCAGCAGCGCGTGGCCATCGCGCGTGCGCTGGTGTCGAACCCCACGGTCATCTTCGCCGACGAGCCCACGGGCAACCTCGACTCGGCCAGCGGCCACGAGATCCTGCAGTTGCTGCGCCGCGCGGTGGACGACAGCGGTCGCACCGTGGTGATGGTCACGCACGACCCGGCCGCCGCGAGCATCGCCGACCGCGTCGTGCTGCTCTCGGACGGCCACGTGGTTCTCGACCGCGAGGGCATGGATGCCGATGAGGTGTTCGACGCCGTGCGGGGCCTCGACCGCACGTGATCCGGCTCATCCTCGCCGGGCTGCGCCAGCGCAAGCTGCGCGCATCGCTCACCGCCATCGCCATCCTGCTGGGCGTGGCGATGGTCACGGGCACCCTCGTGCTCACCAGCCAGATCACGCGGGCGTTCGACGAGATCTTCACGGCCGCGAACTCGGGCGTGGACGTGCGCATCACCCCGACCACCGACTTCGAGGGGCAGTTCGGGGCCATCCCCACGCTGCCCGAGTCGTTCGTGAAGCGCGTCGAGCGCGTGGAGGGGGTGCAGAAGGCGGCCCCCGAGGTGGCGGCGCTCGGATCGCCGGTGGTGAACGGCGAGTACGTGCAGTCCACGGGCGCGCCGTCGTTCGTGTTCTCGCTCTCGCCCGACCCGTTCCGGTCCACGGACATCTCGTCGGGTCGGTACCCGGAACGCCCGGGCGAGGTCGCGGTGAACGAGGCCCTCGCGACGTCGAAGGGGCTCTCCATCGGCGACCGCCTGGGCATCGCCACGCGCTCGGGCGTGAAGCCGGTGACCCTCACGGGCACGGTCACGTTCGCCAACGTGTCGTCCATCGGCGGCGCCACCATCGTCATCGCGCCCATCAGCGACGTGCAGCGGTGGTTCGGCCTCGAAGGCCGTGCCAACACCATCGCGGTGCAGGCGGCTCCGGGAGTCAGCCCCGATGCGCTGGCGCGCACCCTCACCGCGGCGCTGCCCAAGACGGTCGAGGTGCGCACCGGTGAGCAGGACGCCGCCGAGCAGGCCGCGCAGGTGAACGACGCCATCAACACGTTCCTGCGCCCGGCCCTCCTGGCGTTCGGGGTCATCGCGCTGTTCGTGGGCGCCTTCATCATCTTCAACACGTTCTCCATCACCGTCGCGCAGCGGCTGCGCGAGCTGGGGCTGCTGCGCACCATCGGCGCCAGCCGGCGCCAGGTGATGGCGTCGGTGGTGGGCGAGGCCTTCGTCATCGGGCTGGTCGCGGGCCTTGTCGGCATCGCGGGCGGCTACGGGTTCGCCGCCCTGCTCGTATGGGTGTTCAACGCGCTGCTGCCCGGCGGCATACCCGTGGCATCCACGCAGTTCTCGATCGGCATCGCCATCACCGCGCTGCTCGTGGGCGTGATCGTCAGCGTGGTGGCGGCGCTCATCCCGGCGCTCCGCGCCAGCCGCGTGCCGCCGGTGGCGGCCCTGCGTGAGGGCGCCGAGATACCCCGGTCGCGCATCTCGCGTTTCGCCCCGGCGTTCGCGGGGCTGCTCGCCGTCGGCGGCATCGTCATCATCGTGCTCGCGCTGTCGTCGGACGCCGCGGCCACGCAGCGCCTGCTCACCATGGCGCTCGGGGCGCTGCTGGTGTTCCTGGCGATCGCCGGGCTCAGCCGCTACGCGGTGCCGTTCCTGGCGCGCGTCATCGGCTGGCCGCTCGAGCGCCTTCCCGGCGCGTCGGGCAGCCTGGCCCGGCAGAACGCCACGCGCAATCCATCGCGCACGGCGTCCACGGCGGCCGCGTTGATGATCGGCATCGGTCTGGTGGCCTTCGTCGCGGTGTTCGCGCAGGGGCTCAAGGAGTCGGTCGTCGGCGCCATCGACCGCAGCCTGCGCGGCGACCTGATCATCTCGGGTCGCAGCTTCCAGCCCATCCCGGCCGGCAGCGTGCCTGCGGTGCGGGGCACCGACGGCGTGAACGACGTGGTGGCGGTGCTGGCCGACGCCGTGCGCGTGAACGGCTCGCAGCGGGCCACCGCGTACGGCATGCAGCCCGACGAGGCATCGCGGGCCCTCTCGCTGGAGTGGGTGGACGGCACGCAGCAGTCACTGGCGTCGCTGGGCCCCGGCACGGCCGTGGTGGAGGAGGAGTTCGCCCGCGACGCCGGACTGGCCGTGGGCGACGCGTTCACCGCGACGTCGTCCACGCGCCGCACGGCCACGTTCCGCGTCACCGGCCTCTACCGCGACCAGATCCTCTTCAACAGCGGCTTCATCACCTCGGGTGCGGGCATCGCGCGGGTCATCCAGGCGCGCGACCCCCTGTTCGTGCTGGCCACCATCGACCCGGGCGCCGATCCGGGCACCGTGAAGGACGCCGTGGCCACGTCGCTCGCGCCGTACCCGGTTGCCGAGGTGCGCACCAACGCCGAGTACCGCGACGAGATCAGCAGCCGTGTCGACTCCATCCTCTACCTGCTCTACGTGCTGCTGGCCATGAGCGTGGTCATCTCGCTGTTCGGCATCGTCAACACGCTGGTGCTGTCGATAACCGAGCGCACCCGCGAGATCGGCATGCTGCGGGCCATCGGCCTCACGCGCTCGCAGCTGCGTCGCATGGTGCGGTACGAGAGCACCATCACGTCGGGCATCGGCGCCGTCATCGGGATCGTGCTGGGAGTGCTGCTGGCCTGGGTGTTCTCGCTGGGCCTGCGCGACGAGGGCATCGTGTTCCAGATCCCGTGGCTGCAACTGCTGATCTTCCTGGTGGTCGCCATCGTCGCGGGCATCGTGGCCGCGGTGCTTCCCGCCCGTCGCGCCGCGCGCCTCGACCCCCTGGACGCCCTGCACTATGAGTAGGCGGGCGCTGGCGGCCGTTGCCGCCGCGCTGGTGGGCCTCACGGCCCTCGCGGGTGCCGGATGCGAGCGGAAGTCGCAGTCGGCGGGGCCCGACCAGGGTGCCCCGGCGGCGCGCATGGTGGTGACCGCCGACCACGGGGCCGATGTGCTGCTGGACGAGCGGGTGGCCCCCGGGCGCAGCGTCATGGACGCCCTGCGCGGGGTCACCCCGGTGGAGACCGCCTACGGCGGTGGGTTCGTCAGGTCCATGCTGGGGCGGAGCTCGTCATCGTCGCCGCAGCAGGACTGGTTCTTCTACGTGAACGGCTTCGAGTCGCCGGTGGGTGCGCGGTCGTCCGACCTGGCCGACGGCGACGTGGCCTGGTGGGACCACCGCGCGTGGAGTGGCATGCAGAGCGTCCGCGGCGTGGTGGGGTCATGGCCCGAGCCCTTCCTGCATGGCGCGGGCGGCGCGTCGCCGCAGGTCGCGGCCGATGCGCCGTTGGCCGGGGTGCTGCGTGCCGCGGGTGCCCGCGTGGCGACCGGGCAGCAGGCCTTCCGCGTCCGCGTGGGCACCAATGCATCGCTGTCCCGGCGCGACTCCGCATGGCGGGCGATCGGGGGCGACCCGGCCGCGCGGGCGCTGCCGGGTGGCATCGCCGGCGGGCAGGTGGTGCTGATGCCGCCGGGCGGCGGCGACCCGCAGCCCGTGCCGGGCGCCCGCGCCGTGGCCGTGCTGGTGCCCGCGGGCGCCCGGCTGGCCGATGGCGCGCTGTTCGCGGTTGCCGGCATCGACGCCGCCGCTGCGCGCGCGGCGGCGGCGTCGATCGCGGCCGATCCGGGCATCCTCTCGCTCAGGTACGCGGTGGCCTTCGATGGCTCGGGGGCGCCGATCCGGGCGGCGGGGAGGAGCGGACCATGAGCGCGGCAGATGACGAGCGCTGGATGAGGCGCGCGCTGGATGAGGCGCGGCGGGCACCGGCCCATGGCGACGTGCCCGTGGGCTGCGTGGTGGTGCGCGACGGCGAGGTCATCGCGGCGGCACGCAACGAGCGCGAGCTGAGGCAGGACCCCACGGCGCACGCCGAGGTGCTGGCCATCCGTGACGCCGCCATCGGCCTGGGCGGCTGGCGGCTGGTGGGCGCCACCCTGTACGTGACCCTCGAGCCCTGCCCCATGTGCGCCGGGGCAATCCTGCAGGCGCGCCCCGAGCGGGTGGTCTACGGGGCGCCCGAGCCGGTGTCGGGGGCCGCGGGCAGCGCCGTCGACCTGTTCCGCGACCCGGGGCTTCCCACGAGGATTCCCGTGCAGGGGGGCGTTCTGGCCGTGGAGGCAGCCGATCTCATGCGGTCGTTCTTCGCCGATCGCCGCGGCCCGTGACACGCCGGAACCATCGTGCGGGGGCCGCCGGTGGCCGTTGCTAGCCTCGGCGCGTACCCCGACCCATACCCGGAGTAGCAACGTGAGAGTGACAGCCCCGAAGATGCTTGCCGCCGCCGTGGTGGCCGCCGCTGCGCTGCCCGCCATGGGTATGGGTGCCGCCATCGGCCTGCAGGACGACCGCATGGCCGCCAGCCAGCCCCAGGACATCCCCGGCCGCATCGCGCTTGTGAAGGCCACGGGCACGCAGGTGCTGCGCATCGACCTCTTCTGGGCAACCGCGGCACCCACCCGCCCGGCGAACGCCGCCGACCACCTCGACCCTGCGTACAACTGGGCGTGGGCCGACGCCGCGCTGTGCGGCACGATCAAGGCGGGCATCCAGCCCATCGTCACCACGTGGAACGCCCCGGGCTGGGCCACGGGCGGCAAGATGGGCGTGAAGGGCGTGGTGTGGAACTCCAAGGCGCCCACGAATCCCCAGGACTACGCCGACTTCATGTCGGCGCTGGCCACCCGCTACAACGGCGTCACGCAGATCCCGGGCCAGGGCACCTGCAACGTGAAGTTCTACGAGATCTGGAACGAGCCCAACCTGCAGATCTACCTGTACCCGCAGTACTCGGGCAAGAAGGTGGCCTCGTCGCCCACGTACGTGAAGATGGCCAACCTCGCCGTGCCGGCCATCAAGGCCGCCAACCCGCGCGCGGTGCCCATCACGGGAGTCACCGGCCCCAAGGGCAAGTCCGACCAGAGCGGCCGCGGCACGCTCGACTGGATCAAGGACCTGAAGAAGTACGGCCTGAAGGCGGGCAGCCAGTACTCGCAGCACATCTACCCGGCGGTGCCGCCGCTCAAGAAGACCACCATCTTCCCGGCGTGGGACACCCTCGACGAGATCGTGGCCGAGGTCAACAGGCTGCCCGGCGGCAGGTCGAAGAAGATCTACATCACCGAGGCCTCGTACACGACGGCCCAGACCCCGTACCGCAAGGTGGCCTTCACCCTCGCGCAGCAGGCCACCTACATGAAGGACGTCTTCAAGGTGCCCTTCGTGAAGAGCCCGCGCGTGCCGGTGGTCATCTGGTTCCAGTACGTCGACAACGTGAACTGGCCGGGCGGCATCACGTTCGACTCCGGTGGCCAGAAGCCGTCGTACCGGGCGTTCCAGGGCCTGGTGAAGACCAACCCGCCCACGGGCAACCTGCGCCCCGGGTCGTAGCCCGGGAACCCGGCGTCACCTCACGGTGCGACTTCGCGCCGTGAGGTGACCGCCAGCGCGACTGCGCCGGCCACCACGGCCACGCCCACCAGCACTGCCCAGGTCGACCCGGGCACGGTACCCCCGCCAAGGATGGTCGCCGGCCGGTACCAGTGCATCACCGACAGCGGCCCAAGCGGCTCGGCGACGCCCCACACCTGCGCCAGGTAGTCGAGGGCGTAGGCCACCAGCGCGAACGCCGTTCCCCAGCCGATCGCCCGGGCACCGGTGCGCGAGAAGGCCCCGGCCAGCATGGTGACGGCCCCGATGCCGACGAACAGGAGCAGCAGGGGGATGGCCGTGAGCACCAAGTTGCCGATGGCGATGGGGGCGAGGGCGTCCACCGTGGTCACGGCGATCAGCGCCCCGGCGAAGCCCAGCAGGGCCACGACCACCAGCTGGATGACCATGGCGATCATCTCGGCACCCAGCCAGGCGGTGCGCGTGAGCGGTCGCGACAGCATGAGCTCGGCAACACCGGTCTCCACGTCGCGCGCCGGCGCGGCGCCTGCGGCGATGGCCGTGGCAGCCATTATCGACAGCGTGATGGGGTGGATGAACGTCGACCCCAGGTAGCCCGCGGGGCTCGCGATGTCGGACCCCTTCACGAAGGCCTGTATCGCCGGGGGCAGCGACTCCACCAGGCTGCGGATCTGGTTCTCGTCCACCGACGAGTACGACAGGCCGACGAGGAACAGGAAGGCGCCCAGGGCGATGCCCAGCAGAACCGTCCTGCGGGCCGACCTGCGCAGCGCGAGCGACAGCACCACGCCCATCAGCCGGCATCCTCCAGGTAGAGGGCGCGGAAGACATCCTCGAGGCGCGCGGCCTCGATGGTGATGTCGCGGGGCGAGAGCGCGCCGATGCGCGACAGGAGCGCCCCGGGATCGCCCGACACCGTGAAGTGGTGCACGTGACCCTCCACGCGCACCTCGCCCATGCCGTCCACCGCGTACACGGAGGGGTCGATGTCGCGATCGAACAGCACCTCGACCGTTCGCACCCGGGCACGCCGCAGCTCGTCGACATCACGCACCAGCAGCAGGCGCCCGCCGCGCACCATGGCCACGCGGTCGCACAGCTCGTCCACTTCCCCCAGCACGTGGCTCGAGAAGAACACGGTGCGGCCCTCGCGGGCGCGCTCATCGAGCATCTCGAGCAGCCGCGCCTGCATCACGGGGTCCAGCCCCGAGCTGGGCTCGTCGAGGATGATCACCGGCGGGTCGTGCTGCAGCGCGGCAACGAGGCCGAGCTTCTGGCGCATGCCGGTGGAGTAGTCACGAATGCGCTTGGCAAGCGCTGCGTCGTCGAGCTCGAGTGCGTCGAGCAGCCGCTGCTGCAGCACCGGCGGGCGCGGGTGCAGCCTCGCGAGGGAATCGAGCATGCGTCGTCCGGACACCGCGCGGATCATCCCGAGGTCGCCCGGCACGTAGCCCACCTCGGCCAGCGCAGCCAGGCGATCCGACACCAGGTCGTGGCCCAGGATGGCCACCGACCCCTCCGTGGGGCGCAGTATTCCCAGGGCGCACCGGATGAAGGTGGTCTTGCCGGCGCCATTGGGCCCCAGGAATCCGATGCGCTCGCCCTGCGCCACCTCGAGGTCAACGCCCTCCAGGGCCATTGCCCCGGACCCGTATGACTTGCCCAGGCCCTGGGCCCGGATGGCGGCGACGTCTCCCACGGCCGGGGAGCCTATGCCCGCGACGGGGGAAACGAGCCCCGAACCGCGGGAACAGCCCCCGCCCGGGGTCCGTCCCCGGGCAGGGGCTGTCCCCTTCGGATCAGTGGCTCTCGATCACGCGGTCGACGAGGCCGTACTCGGCGGCCTCGGCGGCCGTGAAGAAGCGGTCGCGCTCGGAGTCGATGTGGATCTGCTCCTCGGTCTTGCCGGTGTGCTGGGCAAGGATCTGGTCGAGGCGCGCACGCAGGTTCAGGGTCTCGCGCGCGTGGATCTCGATGTCGGTCGCCTGGCCCGAGAAGCCCGACAGCACCTGGTGGATCAGGATGCGGCTGTTGGGAAGCGCCATGCGCTTGCCTGCTGCGCCACCCGCCAGCAGCAGGGCGCCCATGCTCATCGCGATGCCGCAGCAGATGGTCTGCACGTCGGGCTTGATGAAGTTCATGGTGTCGTAGATGGCCAGGCCGGCGTACACCGAGCCACCCGGCGAGTTGATGTAGAGCGAGATGTCCTTGTCGGGGTCCTCGCTCTCGAGGTGAAGCAACTGCGCCACGATGAGGTTGGCGATCTGGTCGTCGACCGGGGTGCCCAGGAAGATGATGCGCTCGTTGAGCAGGCGCGAGTAGATGTCGAACGAGCGCTCGCCGCGGGCGGTTTGCTCGATGACCATCGGGATGAGCGGGCTCATGCGGTGGTGACTCCTTGGTCTGTTGTGGGACTCTGCGATGCGAGGAAGGCCCCGAAGGCCGCGAGGGCCCTGAGGTCGTCCGGGTGCAGGCGGCCGGCCGCCCACTCGACCTCGTCGAGCGGATCGGGCGCGAACCCCAGCGGCCGCCGGGCGGGACGGGGAGGAGCCGCGCCGAGCGCGATGGCCAGGTCCAGGAAGACCTCGCCCGCCTCCACGCCGATCGCATCGGCGATGCGTGCGAGCGCCCCGAAGGACGGCTCCTTGAGTCCGCGTTCGACCTCCGAGAGGTGCGCCGGGCTCATGCCGGCGCGCTCGGCGGCCGCTCGGAGCGACAAGCCGGAGTCCTCGCGACGGGCGCGCAGCGCGTCCCCGAGGATTGATCCGATTGACTGTTCGCTCTCAGCGGACACTTGCACGCTGAGAGCGTATCGCAGCTATTTCTGGACCTGGTCCCGTACGGCGCGGAGGAACCGGACGACCGCCGACTGGTACTCGGGCGGTGGCGGGGGGCGGTACCCGTACCGGTCGCGCTCCCGCGCCCTCGGGGCCAGCCAGTAGCGCTCGAGGATCACCATCACCGCCACGGCGGCGATGGTGGATATGAACAGCGACACGATCGCGCCGGTCTTGAACACGCCGGGCACGATGAGCAGGGCCGGAAGCCACACGATCATGAACACCAGCAGCCCGCGACCCACCTTGCGGGTGAGGCGCGCCTGCCGCTCGTACACCTCGGCCACATCTGCCTCGGTGGTGGGATCGTGGTACTCGCGGGCCATTGACCCGAAGACTAGGCCGTGAGGGGTCCGATCATGCCGAGCAACGTGGCCGCCACCAGCATCACGATGCCCACCACCACCAGTACCTTGGCAAGCCGTACCCCCACCCGGAACAGCAGGCGAATGCCCAGCAGCACGACTCCGACCACCAGGCACGCGGTGGCGATGTTGAGCAGCATCAGCGGCTTCCCGCCGCGAGGGCGGCGCGCACGCCGGCGGTGAGGCCGGCGATATCGTCGGGCACCCGCGCCACGGCCATCGCGCCGCGCCAGTCCATGTCGGCCACGGCATCCAGCGGCTGCCCATGCTCGTCGGTCACGATCACACCGGCCTCCTTCGCGATGAGGGTCGCTGCGGCGATGTCCACGATGCGCCCGGGCCGCAGCACCGCCAGGCCGTCGAGCCGCCCGAGCGCCACGTACTGCATCGACAGGGCCAGCGAGCCCAGGCTGCGGATACGGCTGGCATGCCCGAGGTGGTCCATGGCGGCCGTGAGGCGACGGGGCGACGCCCCCTCGACCACCACCAGCCAAAGCCCGCGGTAGTCGCGCCGGCCCATGGGCTGGCCGTCCACCATCACGCCCTCGCCGCGCACTGCCACCACGGTCTCGCCGGTGCCGAGGTGCCGCAGCAGGCCCACGCGCACGTCCGAGAGCCGCGGGCCGTCCGTGACCGCCAGCGACACCGCGAACTCCGGCAGGCCGCGCCGGGCGTTGCGGCTGCCGTCGATGGGGTCGACGATCACCAGGGTGCCGCCACCGCCGAACGAGCGCTCACCGACCTCCTCCGACATCAGGTCGAACCGCATGCCGCCCGCGTGTGCCTGCTCGAGCACGCCGATGATTGCGGCCTCGGCGTCACGGTCGATCACCAGCGTGGTGTCGCCGCCCTCGCCGCGGCCCACCTCGGTGCCGCGCTCATGCGGCGGGATCGCCGCCACGGCCTCGGCCGCGCGATCGGCCGCGCGGGTGAGCACCTCCACCCAGGCCGCGGCGTCGGCGTCAGTCGGCCAGCGGCTGGAACGCAACGCCCGAGAGGAGCTTGGGGAAGAAGTAGGTCGACTTCTGGGGCATGACGCCGCCCTCTTCGGCCACGGCCGCCACCTGATCGGTGGGGATGTGGCGCACGATCAGGGCTGCGGCGGCCCGTCCCGACCGCACGGTGTCCCATGCGTCGCGGGAGTCCTTGGTGTAGGAGAGCAGTCCCTCGTGGGCCAGGTGCGCCTGGTCGCCGCCCAGCGCCGGTACCAGCAGGTCGCGCTCGAGCACGGCGAGGTCGAGCCGCTCGGCGGCCGTCGTGCCCTCGCGCGGCGTGGTGAGCAGCAGCGCCCGATCGGGCAGCACCAGCCCGGCGGCCACCTGATCTGCGGGTGCCGCCGCCAGTGCGCCCTCCAGCGCCTCGAGCGAGTCGTCGAGCGGGGTCACGTCGAGGTGGTCCTCCGCGCCCGCCGGCCACTCCTTCAGCACCCGGTGGGTGGGCAGCACCACCAGGCCGTCGTCGTCCAGCGACGTCAGGCCCATCAGCACGAAGTCGTAGGCACGGTCATCATCGCCGTCGCCATCCTCGGCGCGCCGTTCGTCACGGTAGGCCAGCGCGGTCTCGTAGCGGTGGTGCCCGTCGGCGATGAGGATCCACCTGCCGGCCAGCGCCTGCTCAACCGCGGCCAGGCGGTCGGGCTCGGTGACGGTCCACAGGCGGTGCACGGTGCCGTCGTCGTCGGTGATCACCGCGTCGGGGTCGCCCTGCACGTCAATGGCCGCCCACGCCTGCCCGGCCGGGTCGGGGTAGAGCCCGAACACGGGGGAGAGCTGCACCTTCGTGGCGTTCATCAGCCGCAGGCGCTCCTCCTTCGGGCCGGCATGCGTGCGCTCGTGCGGCCGCACCACGCGGGTCTCGTACGGCTCGGCGCCCACCACGGCCACGATCGTCCTGCGTGTGCGGTGGCTGCCGTCGGGCAGGTCGAACTCCTGGGTCCAGGCGATCATCACCGGCTGGTCGTGGCGCTTCAGCACGCCCTGCGCGGTCCAGTCGGCGATGGTGGCCGCCACGGTGTCGTAGGGGATCGACGGCAGGTCGATACCCACCACGTTCCACTGGTTGCGCGACGCCAGCTCGTCCCGGTACTCCGGGCCGATCACGTCGTACGGCGGTGCCACGAGGGTCTGCATGTCGCCGGCGACGGCGGGGTCGAAGACCAGGGCTCGGAAGGGGCGCACGCGGGCGCCGCGGAAGTCGTCACTCACGTGGGGGCACGCTACCAGCGACGGTCCGCGTTGGCGCGGCGGGGGCGTCCGCGTTGCGGCTTAGGATGAGTCGTCCTTTGATCGAGGACCTCACACCCCAGCAGGCAGAGGCCGTTACCCATGCGGGTGGGCCCCTTCTTGTGCTCGCAGGGGCCGGGGCGGGCAAGACCCGCGTGCTGTGCAACCGGTTGGCGTGGCTGGTGAACGAAGGGGCCGATCCGGGGGAGATCCTGGCGCTCACGTTCAGCGCCAAGGCGGCCGCCGAGCTGCGCGAGCGCGCCGAGGCGATGATCCCCGGAAGCCACGAGACCCTGCGGGTGACCACCTTCCACTCGTACGCGCTCGACCTGGTGCGCACCCTCGGAACCGACCGCGACCTGGCCCCGGTGCTGCAGCCGGTGGGCACCGAGGAGCGCGTGCTGGTGCTGCTGGACCGCCTGGCCGAGCTCGAGCTGACCGATCGCGACCACGACCTGCGCACCAACCCGGTGCAGGTGGTGCGGGGCTTCGTGGACCGCATCGACCGCTGCCGCGACGAGCGGGTGGACCCCCTTCGCTACGCATCGTGGGCGCAGGCGTCGCTCGACGGCGCACGCAGCAGCCGCGACGCCGCCGACGCCCGGCGCGAGGTCGAGTTCGCCCGGGTCTTCCGCCTGCACGACGAGTGGCTGGCCGACCTGGGGATGGAGGACTTTGGCCGGCAGATCACCCGCGCCATCGACCTCGTGGCCGCGCACCCCGACCTGCTCGACATCGCGCGCTCGCGCGCCCGGCACGTGCTGGTGGACGAGTTCCAGGACACCAACCACGCGCAGGCCGAGCTGCTGTACCTGGTGAGCCAGCGCAGCGACTCGCTGGTGGTGGTGGGCGACGACGACCAGGGCATCTACCGGTTCCGCGGTGCCTCGGCCAAGAACATGGCCGACTTCCGCATCAGGTTCCCCGACGCCCCGGTGGTGCGGCTGGAGCTCAACCACCGATCGACGCAGAGCATCCTCGACGCCGCGCACGCGGTGGTGGAGCCCATCGTGGCGCGAGAGCCCAAGGTGCTGACGGCCCTTCCCGGTGCCGAGGGCCCCGCCCCTGAGTTCTGGGTTGCACCTGACCCCGCCGGCCAGGCGCGTGCGGTGGCCGCCGAGATCCTGCGGCTGGCCGATGCGGGCATGCCGTACGAGGAGATGGCCGTGCTGATGAAGGCCGTGCGCACGGAGGGCCGGTCGATCGTGGCCGAGCTCGAGCAGGCGGGCATTCCGCACCAGGTGCACGGTGGCACCGACCTGTTCGACCGTCGTGAGGTGCGCCTGGCGCTGGCGTGGATGCGCGCGGTCACCGACCCCACCGACTCCATCGCCCACCTGCGCGTGGCCGCCGACCCCGCCCTGGGGCTGCCGTGGGCACCGGCCGCGCAGGTGGTGAGCGAGGCCGCGGCGGCGGGCACGCACATCACCGGACCCCTGGCCGACCTGGCCGAGGGCCCCGGGGCACGCGACCTGTTGCAGGAACTGGGCCGCACCGCGGCGGTGGCTGCGCCGCTCGACCTGGTGCGCGATGTGCTCGACCGCACGGGAATCCGCGTGCGCGCGCTGGCGCTGGGCGGTGCCGAGGGCGCGGCGCGGCTGGCCGACCTGGCGTCGCTCGAGCGGCTGGCGCGGGAGATCGTGGAATCTGCGCCCGGCATCGATGCCGCCGGCATGGTGCGTCGCCTCGACGGCCTGGCGGGCGTGGGGTTCAGGGCATCAGGTGGCGCGCCCGATCGCCTGGGCGTGCAGGTGATGACCATCCACCAGAGCAAGGGGCTCGAGTTCGACGCCGTATGGGTGCTGGGCCTGGTGCACGTCAACTTCCCCGGCCGCGACCGCGCGCGCACGGACATTCCCGACGCCCTGCTGCCCGAGGCCCTTCCCCGTGGCAAGGACGCCCACGTGGCCGAGCAGCGCCGACTGGCCTACGTGGCCATGACCCGCGCGCGGCGGCACCTGTACCTGTCCACCTACCGCGCGGGCGAAAACGGGATGGGGCAGAGGCCGTCGGCGTTCATCGAGGAGTCGCGCGCGGCGCTGGGCGACCCGCCCTACCTCGAGGTCGGAGCCGCGCCCGACCGCGCCGTGCTCGACGCCGTGGCGTCGGCCCGCGCCCGGCTGGAGGATGCCGTCAACCGTGCGGCCGAGGCCGGGGCCGTGGGAGATGCTGATGCGCCGTCGCTGGTGGAGGATGCCGCCGAGGCCGCGCGCGCGCTGGTGGCCGCCAGGGCCGAGGTGCTGGCGGGTCCTGTCGCCACCGACGCGCCGGCCCCCGAGCCGCGGGTGCCGCGGCCGGGCCTGCAGCTCAGCCCCACCGACATCGCGCGCTACATGGCGTGCCCGCTGGCCTACCGATTCGCGTCGGTCGACCGCGTGCCGCCCAGGTGGGATCCCAACCGGGCCATCGGCAACTCCATCCATGCGGCGCTCGAGGCCTGCTTCCGCGAGGGCGTGCCGGACGACGGCGCCGACAAGGTCATCGCCCGCTTTGCGGTGGAGATGAAGCGGCGTGGCGCCGCCGGCACCGCGGTGGGCATGCAGGCCATGGAGCGCGTGCGCGAGCACCTGCCCAGGTACCTCGACCGGGTTCGCAAGAGCGGCGTGCGCCCGGTGGGCGTGGAGCGGGCCTTCAGCCTGAAGGTGGGCCCCCATGTGATCCACGGCCGCATCGACCGTATCGACTCCCACCCCCAGGGCGGCCACCAGTTGGTCGACTACAAGAGCGGGCGCGCGCCCTTCCGCGAGACCGACTCGGGCCGCCTGGTGCTGGTCACCTACATCGAGGGCGCGCGCGACGCCTGGGGCATCGAGCCGCGCGGAGCGGTGCTCGAGTACGTGCTCGATGGCGAGATGCGCAATGTGCACCCCGACGGCCAGGAGCGCGCCGAGGCCATGGAGATGGTGCGCGACGTGGCCGACGCCATCTCGGCCGGCGAGTTCGAGCCCACGCCGGGCTGGGCCTGCCGCACGTGCGACTTCAACATGATCTGCCCCGCACAGGACCGTTAGGGTCCCGGCCGTGACCACCCTCGAGCCCGGGCGCCCCGTGGAGGGCGTGTTCGCCGTCCGTCGCAAGGAGCGGCGCATGAGTCGCAAGGGCTCGCCGTACCTGGCGCTCACCCTGGGCGATGCCACCGGCACCATCTCCGCGGTCATCTTCGACGAGCCCGACTGGTTCGCCGGGCAGTTCGAGGAGGGCGATCGCGTGCGGGTGACGGGCGAGGTCACCGACCGGGGCGGCCGCGCAGTGCTGCGCGTGAGGTCGCTGCGGCCGGCCGAGGCCGCAGACGCCGAGGTCGAACTGCTGCCCCGGAGCCACCGCGACCCCGAGGACATGTGGGGCTTCGTGCTGGGCCTGGCCGATGAGGTTCACGACCCGGCGCTGCGCGCGCTGCTCGATGCGATGACCGGCGACGCCGTGCTGGCCGAGGCCTGGTGCACCGTGCCGTGCACGCGATCGGGCCACCACGCATACCTGGGCGGCCTGGTGGAGCACACGGTGGGCGTGGCCATGCTGTGCCAGAGCCTGTGCACCTGGCACCCGCGGCTCGACGCCGACCTGCTGGTGACCGCCGCCCTGCTTCACGACATCGGCCACACCCGCAACTGGGACGTGCGGCCCGCCACGGTGGAGCAGAGCGATGAGGGCAGGGCGCTGGGCCATCTGGCCATCGGCCTGCAGATGGTCGACCAGGCCGCGAGCGCATCGGGCCTGCCCGACGAGCGACGACTGGCGCTGCTGCATGCCATCGCGTGGCACCACGGGCCGCCCGCCGGGCAGCACGTGGGCCAGGCATCAGCCGAGGCCATCGCGCTGTGGCGGGCGAACTCGATGGAGGCGGGCGTGAAGGCCCGCATGGAGGGCGCGAGCGCCCTCGACGACTAGCGCGCCGCCTTCAGCTGCGCGCGGGCCTTCGCCAGCAGGCTCGCCGGCACGGGCGCATAGCCCAGGCCCGGCAGCATCGCCTGCGCCGAGTCGCTCAGGAAGTACTGCAGAGTCCTGCGGGTGGATGCGCTCATCTTCCGGTCCTTGCGCACCACCGCATAGCCCTCGATGGTGATGGGGTAGGCACCCGCCGCGGGGCTTCCCACCAGGTCGACGGTGAGGGCGCCCTTCGCGCGCTGCCCGGCGTGGTGGCCGGCCTTGGCGATCGACTGCGGGGTGGGGTGCACGAATACGTGACGGGTGCGGGTGGTGGTGCGGCCCTTGCCCGATGGGTACGTGATGCGCTCCACCTTGCCCACGGCCACGATGTCGTGGGTGAGGCCCTCGCGCATGGCATCGGCCAGGGGCAGGAACGTGATGGCGCCCGAGTGCCGCTTCACGCATTCGCCCATCTCGCTGACGTGGTTCACGCGCACCACGCGCACGCCCCGCCACCGGGGCAGCATGGAGCGGGTGCCCACGCGCTCGCGGAAGGTGGGGCTCACCTTGGCGAGGAACTCGCTGAAGTCGTACGACTCCCCGGATGCCCGCGCCGGCACGCACAGGGTGATGGCCAGGTTGCGCGGCAGGTGGTGGCGCCGGTTGCTCACCCGGATGTGCGAGGCGTTCCAGTTGGTGACCGAGCCCGAGAAGATCTCCCCGAGTGCGCGCCCCGTGAGGTCGATGCCGTGCCCCTCGACGCCGGGCACGTTCACGGCCACGGCGATTCCCTCGAGCATGGTGGGGTAGTAGGCCAGCGGCCCGCCGGCCTTGCGCGCCTCGGATGCCGGGAGCTCCTCATCCACGCCCACCCATGTGGCCCGGCCGGTCTTCAGGTCGCCGATGCCCGACGAGTCGGCCACGCGGTAGGTGCAGAGCTTCGAGGTGGTGCACCAGGCCTGGAATGCAGCTGACGGCAACTCGGCGCCCGATCCGGACGCCGCGGTGGCCGCCACCGCGGCGCCCACGATGGCGGACGCGGCGATGGCCCCGGTGATCACGTGCTTGGTTCGTGCCTGCATCAGATGCCCGTCCAGTCGTAGTGCCAGACGCCGGCGAAGGACGGGTTGATGCGGATGTCCCCGCCGCAGGTGAAGTCGGTTGCAGGCGCCGCCTGGAACGTGCACGCGATGTCGCCTGACACGCGGTCGGCGTCGAAGTAGCCCATGGCACCGATAGCCACAGCCCACGGCCCCGGTGCGGGTTCAGTGATCGGAATCGACACGCTGCCCCACTTCTGGTAGCCCGTGGTCACAGAGCTCAGCTCCTGGTACACCGCAACGCTGAAGCCCAGGCCGAGCGTCACGGTGCGGTTCATCCCGGAGCGGGAGAACCCGCGGGTGCTGCTGAGGTCGACCGTGCCGAAGAAGCCGTCGTAGTAGCTGTAGGTGGACCCCGAGAACTGATTGTCCGGGCCGAACGTTGGCGTGTAGCTGCCCCCGCCGGTGAGCCAGTTCACGGTGAGCGTGACCCGCTTGACCTGGTTGTCCCAGGTCGACGTGTGCACCACGGTCACGGAGAAGACGAACTTGGTGAGGGTGGAGCACGAGAACGCCACCTCCGCGTTGTTCAGCGTGTAGGTGGTGTTCTTCATCACCACCGAGCCGTTCACAGCGACGTCCACGGCTGTGCAGCCGCTTGCCGGCACGTCGGCCGACCAGCTGAACCCGAACGACTGCATGTAGAACTCGCTGCTGCCCACCGACAGGTCGGCGCCATCCGCCGTCATGTCGATGTGGTAGCCGCCACCCGACAGCGCCGCGGCGTTGATGTCCACGTCGAAGTTGCCGGCACTGGTCGTGAGTGCCGCCGTGATGTCGGCGTACTCCTGCACGGTGGAGATGCTGATGGAGGCCGACTCCAGGGTGAAGCCGCCGATCACCATGTTGCTCACAAGGGCGCTGGCCTCCACCCCGGAGGCGTCGATGGTGGCGGTCATGTCGAACGTGGCGTCACCCACGGTCACGCCCGATACCGTGAGTGCGGTGGTGATGCGGCCACCGGCATCGGTGATCGTGCCGCTGAGGTCGTTGATGTCGAGCGAGGTCGCGATCGGCGTGACATACCCCGATGGGGCGCTGTTGGCCGCGATGGAGACCGACCAGTTGCTGCTGTCGGTGTACGTGGCGCTTACCGCCACCTTCGCGCTGGTCGTCGTGAGGGTGCCCGCGATCGACGCGGTGCTGGAGTTGGTACTCACCGTGATCTGCGCATCGGTGATGGTGTAACCCCCAGCCAGGGTGAGGCTGTCCACCGAGGCCGTGCCCTCGAACCCACCGTTGCGGGACCCCGACAGGTTGGCCGTGAACGCCGAGCCCCCGACGGTGCCGCTCAACTGCAGCGATGCCGACGCGACGCCGTTGGCCATCGTGATTGAGCCGCTGAGCCCATCCATGGTGACCGCCGTGCCGTCGGCCGCTGTGCCCTCCGCGCTGTCGCGCGTGATGCCGGCGGTCCAGTTGTTGCGGTCGGTCCACGAGAGGCTGACGTTCACCGCTGGGGCCTTGCCCCCCACCAGGATGCTGGCCTGCACGGTGCTCGTGCCGCTGTTCGCCGTGATCTGCAGGGTTCCCGCGGAGCTTCCCCCGGGAAGCGGAATGTCCGTGACCGTCGCGGTGAGCTGGATGCCCGTGGAGCTGAGGGTGGCGCTTCCTGACACCGGCACGCCCCCGTAGGTGCCACTGGCGGACAGCGACACCGAGAGGATCCACGTCGACTTCTTGATGGCGCCCGAGAGGGTGCTCAGGTTGATGGGCGATCCGGCACGGGGCGTGTAGCCGCTCGCCGTCGGGCTCGCCGAGATGGTCACCGTCCACTCGGTCGATGACGAGTAGTCAACGCTCACCGAGATGGGTGTCCGGTCGGTGCCCACGTACATCGTCGCCGTGGCGCGCACCCGGTTGCAGGCGGCTCCGAACCCCCGGGAGCACGCCCTGCTCACCGAACTCACGGTGATGTTGGTCAGCCGCACCTCCGAGCCAGTCGACGCCGACGACAGCGTGCTGCCTTCCTGGACGGCGTTGCCGAAGAAGTCGCCCGAAAGGGCAGACGTGGGTTGTGATCCGGCTGCGACCGCCTGTGCCGTGATGGGCCCGGCGACCAGACCGAGCAGGGCCAGCAGGATGATCAGGCGACGAAGCATGGTGCCTCAGGGGGGTCGGGGAGGAATCCACCCTAACTTACCGGACTCCCCTCCGGTGGTCCTGACCCGTCGATAGTTGAGCGCGGGGAAAGTGAGCCAGCCGATCGCAAACGCTGAAATCGAACTAAGGACGAGCCGGCAGCAGCAGTGGCTTGTGACACTTGGCCGATGAGCGGTCACGCTGACCTCCTCGTGCACGCGGAGTCGCTGTCGAAGCGCTACCGGCGCGCGCGGGGCGTGGAGGATGTGTCGTTCAGCCTGCGCCCCGGCGAGGTGCTCGGGTTTCTCGGGCCCAATGGATCGGGCAAGACCACGACCATCCGCATGATGCTGGGCCTCTTGCGGCCGACCGCGGGATCGCTGCGGGTTCTGGGGGCAGATCCCTGGTCGGGCGGCGCGGCGCCACGCGCGCGCCTCGGGTACGTGCCCGGCGACCTCAGCCTGTACGACCGCATGACAGGAGCCGCCACGGTGCGGTTCGCGGCGCGCGTGCGGCGCATGGATGGCGTGGGAGATGCCGACGCCGTGGCCGAGCGGCTCGACCTCGACCTGCGCCGCCCCGTCAAGGTGCTCTCGCGCGGCAACCGGCAGAAGCTCGGGCTGGTGCTTGCCCTCATGCACAGGCCGGACCTGCTGGTGCTCGACGAGCCCACGTCGGGCCTCGACCCACTCATGCAGCAGGTGTTCCACGAGATCGTGCGCGAGGCCGTTGCCGACGGTCGATCGGTGTTCCTGTCGTCACACGTGCTGTCGGAGGTGCAGCAGGTGGCCGATCGCGTGGCCGTCATCCGCGAGGGTCACCTGATGCTGGTGGACTCCGTCGACGCCCTTCGCCGCGCCGCGTTCACCCGGGTTGAGGTCACGTTCGGGGCACCCCCGCCACCCGGTGCATTCGGCGGCGTGGCGGGCGCGCGGGTCATCCACGCCCGCGGCGCGCATGTGCTGTTCGCGCTCGACGGCCCGGCCGACGCGCTGGTGAAGGCCCTCGCCGCCCACGAGGTGCTGGCGCTCGACAGCCATGAGGCCGACCTGGAGGATGTCTTCCTCTCGCTGTACCGCGGGGGCACCGATGAGGCCTGAGATCGCCCTTGCCACCCTGCGCGCATCGCGCAGGTCGATCGCCTGGTGGTGCATCGGGATCACCGGCCTCGTCGTGCTGATGCTGTCGGTGTACCCGAGCATCCGCGACAACCCGATGTTCAACCAGATCCTCGAGGACTACCCCGACGCCATCAAGGAGTTCGTCTCGTTCGGCGGCGCCTTCGACTACACCTCGGGCCCCGGCTACATGGGCGCCGAGCTGTACTCGATGATCCTCCCCCTGCTCTTCATCATCGCCGCGGTGGTTGCCGGGTCGAAGGGCATCGCGGGCGAGGAGGAGGCCGGCACCCTGGACCTCATGCTGTCGTTGCCCGTGTCGCGCACGCGCGTGCTGCTCGAGAAGTTCCTGGCCCTGGCGGCAGAGATGGTCATCCTCGGCGTGGTGCTCTTCATCGTCGCGTGGGTGGGCGCCCTGGCGATCGGCATGGACATCGGCGCGGGTGGTCTGGCCGCGGCATCGTTCGACGTGGTGCTGCTGGGCTGGCTGTTCGGTGCCCTTGCCCTGCTGCTGGGCGCCGCGCTCGGGCGCCGCGGACTTGCGGCGGGCATCGCCGCTGCGGCTGCGGTGCTTGCCTATGTGGTGAACGGCCTCGCGCCGCTGGTCGACTGGATCGACACGCTGCGCCCGGCATCCCCCTGGTACCACTATGTGGCCAGCGACCCCCTGTCGTCGGGCCTCGACCCCCTGCACGTCGGCCTGCTCCTGGCGATCACCGTGGTGCTCGTGGCCATCGGGCCCCCGCTGCTCGCGCGTCGGGACATCCGCGTCTAGCCGGGCCTACCGCAGTGCGCGGGCCATGCGGTAGCGCAGGGTGCCCGCGGGCGGTATCGAGTCGCCGCCACCCACCTCGTTGCCGCCCTCGCGCCCCACCGCCACGTTGAAGGCGAAGTATGCGGGGTCGCCGATGAGAGCCCTGGGCAGGTCGAGGCTGATGGTTCGCCCGGCCACGCGGGAGGTCAGGGTGCGCACCCGCGGGCCCTCCTCGCGCATGGCGCGGAATACCGCCCGGGTGTCCACGCCATGCATGCCCAGCGCGTAGTCGAGGCCCATCCACCCCGACGGCGTGGGCCCGGCCCCTATGGGCGGTACGTCGATGCCCATCAGCAGCATGTCGGTCCAGCCCTCGGCCGCGTTGCTCGCCAGGGGCGGGGCGCCCGCGAAGGTGAACCGCATGCGAACGGTGGTGGCGTCATTCGAGATCGTGAGCGCCGTGAGGTCGGGCTGGCCGAAGGGCACGTCGCCCGACGCGTCAGGGTAGGTGCGTGACCCCATCGCGGAGCCGGGCACGGTGTCCGAGGATGCCGTGCCCTGTCCGCCATCGCCGCAGGCGCCCAGGCAGACGGTGGCGATGACGAGGCCCGCCATGAGCCCGGTGATGCGCAGGTGCCCCACGAGGCGACCCTATTCGCCCGGTGCGGCAGCCGGTTGCCGTGTCGGCGATTCCGGCGAAGTCGCTCGCGCCGGTGCAGCGATCGGGGGATGCCCCGGCTACACGTTGAAGCGGATCTGCATGACATCGCCTTCCTGCACGATGTAGTCCTTGCCCTCCATGCGGGCCAGCGCGACGTCACGCGCCTTCGAGAACGATCCGCACTCCACCAGCTTGTCCCAGGGCACGACCTCGGCGCGGATGAACCCGCGCTCCATGTCGGAGTGGATCTTGCCGGCGGCCTTGTCGGCGGGGGTGCCGCGGGGGATGGGCCATGCGCGGGCCTCGGGCGGGCCCGACCCGGTGAAGAACGTGATGAGGTCGAGCAGGCGGTATCCGGCCTGGATCACGGCGTCGGCGCCACGCGTGCTGCCGAGGCCCATCTCCTCGGCGAACTCCGCCGCCTCGTCAGGGTCCATCTCGGCCAGCTCCAGCTCCACGCCCACGGGGAGGGCCAGCGCCTGCGCGCCCTGCTCGGCCGCGTACTCGGCGATCTCCACCGGCGGGTCGCCGGGGTCGTCGGTGTTCACCAGGTACAGCACCGGCTTGGCGGTGAGCAGCCCCATGGCCCTGCCCACGGCGATGGCGTCGTCGTCGGCCATTGTGCGCACGGGCAGGCCGCTCTCCAGCTGGGCCGTGATGGCCTCGAGCGCCGCGGCCTCGGCCTTGGCATCTGAGTCGCCGGCACGCACGCCCTTCTGCACCTTCTCCATGCGGCGCTCCACCTGGCCGGCATCGGCGAGCATGAGCTCGTCGTCCACGGCCCTGGCGTCTGCAAGCGGGTCGACCTCGCGCTCGAGGGGATGCGGTACCTCGGCGTTGGCGAAGCCCCGCAGCACGTGCACGGTGGCCTCGAGTTCACGGATGCGCCCGAGGGCCGCGCCGCCCAGCCCCTCGCCCTGGCCCGCGCCCTCGCTGAGGCCGGCGATGTCCACCACCTCGACCTGGGCCTGCACGCGGTTGGGGATGTCCTGCGCATCGGCGATGGCGTCGATGCGCGGGTCGGGCACGCTGGCCACGCCCACGTTGGGGTCGCGGGTGGTGAACGGGTACGCGGCCACCTCCGCGCTCCCCCCGGTGACGAGGTTGAAGAGTGCGGTCTTGCCGGAGTTGGTGAGGCCTACGAGCCCGAGTTGCAGCTCAGGCCCCGCTGAAGCCGATCCGCCCGGTTACCTCGCCGGGCAGCACGCGCAGGTAGATGACCTTCGCGAGGTCCACGATGTGGTCGCCCTCCTCGGACGGCACGTCGTGGAAACCGGAGCCCCCGAGGGCGCTCCGCAGGACGGTGACGTGGTCGTCCTCCACCGTGAGGAGGAGCACGCCACCGCCCTCGAAGCCCAGCTCGATGCGTCGGCTCACGAAAGCACCTTGAGCGACGGCGACTCCTGGCCCTGCGTCTCGTCCGACGCCGGCGGGGTCCAGGCCGGCAGGCGGCGGATCTCGTCGAGGTGCACCATCGACTCGGGCTGGTCGGTGAACTTCAGCAGCTGCTTGCGACCGTAGGCGCGGAAGATGGCCACGCCCAGGGTCTCGTAGATGGTGCGCATGCCGCGACGCGAGATGGTCGTGCGGATCAGCTTGAAGCTCTCCGACGGACGGTTGCTGAGCCACAGGCGGATTGCCTTGGGCAGGCTCTTCATGAACCTGACCTCGGTGAGCAGGCGCAGGAACTGGAACAGGTTCGCCCTGATCTCCTTCCGGCCGAGCTCCCACGGCGTCTTCTTGGAGTAGAAGCGCAGCATGTTCTTCCAGGTCTCCATCTGGAGCTGGTAGGGCGTCATGAGCTTGGGCTGGATGATGCAGTGGTGCCCGTCGTACAGCGAGTAGTCGTCGGTGAGCACCCGGCCCTCCGCGCGCATCTGGGCGTCGAACGCCGTGCCCGGCAGGGTGGTGAGCATCATCATCTGCAGGGTGTCCACACCGTGCTCGATGGCGAAGTCCACCGTGGCGCGCACGGTCTCGGGCGTGTCGGTGTCGGCACCCACCACGAACATGCCGTGCACGCGGATGCCGTAGTCGTGGAGCAGCTTGATGGAGGTCGTGATGTGCTCGACCGTCTGCTTCTTGTTGTAGGCGTCGAGGCCCTCCTGCGTGATGCTCTCGAAGCCGATGTACACCATGTAGCAACCCGAGTCGCGCATGAGCGACAAGAGCTCGTGGTCGGGCTCGAGGGTCTGCTTGCTCTTGTAGATCGAGTCGGCGCGGATCTGCGCGGTCCACTGCGGCGTGATGTCCTCGTCGATCATCGCCGTGAACAGCGCCTTCGCCTGCTTCTTGTCGACGATGAAGATGTCGTCGTAGAAGAAGACGCGCTCGGGGTTCACCCCGCGCAGCTCCTCCATCATGTTCTCGACCGAGCGGGTGCGCAGCTTGCGGCCGAACATCTTGATGACGCTGCAGAACGAGCAGTCGTACGGGCAGCCCCACTTCATCATGATGGGGTGCGTGACCATGCGCTCGTGGCCCTCGAGCAGCTCGAGCGCCGGGAACGGCAGCGCGTCGAGGTCCTCTCCCGACGCCATCGGCGCCTCGGGGTTGTCCACCTGGGCGCCCTGGGCGTCGATGTACGACAGGCCCATGATCTCGTGCAGGCCGTTGGGCTCGCGGTCACCGCGGAACCAGTCGAGGAACTGCGCGAAGCCCACGTGGCCCTCGCGGCGGATGACGTAGTCGGCGTGCTGCAGGGCCTCGTGCGCCATGAAGGTCACGTGCGAGCCACCGAACAGCACGGGGATGCCCGCGGCACGGCAGCGGTCGGCGTAGCGGTAGCCCTCGAGCGTGGTGTTGGTGGTGGTGGAGATGCACACCAGGTCGGCCGTGAGCACGTCGTCCCAGTCGACCTCGACGTTGCGGATGAGCTCGCAGTAGATGTGCTGGTCCACATCGGGGTACTTCTCGCGGGCGATCGCGGCGAGCAGCGGCAGGCCCAGCTTCGGCAGGTTGGCGATCTCGTAGATCGTGGCCCCGCGGGGCTTCGGCTCGAGGTAACGGATCTTCACGCGTCAGGCCTCCGACGTGGTGTTCTGAGCGGTCAATGCTCTTCGATGAGTTCGGTGAGCACCCCGCCCGTGGAGCGGGGATGCAGGAAGGCCACCAGGTGGCCGCCCAGCCCGCGCCGGGGCGCGGTGTCGATCAATTCGACGCCCTCATCGGAGAGTTCACGCAGCGTGGACTCCAGATGGGGAACGGCGAATGCCACATGATGCATGCCCGGGCCCTTCTTGGCTAGGAACCTGGCCACGCCGGTGTCGTCCGACACCGGGGCGATCAGCTCCACGTACGAGGGCCCCGAGCCCAGCAGCACGGCCTCCACGCCCTGTTCGGGCATGACCTCCCGCACGCCCACGTCCATGCCGAGCACGTCGCGGTACACGGGTATCTCGGCGTCCAGGTCGGCGACGACATAACCGACGTGGTGGATGAGGCCCAGCTGCATCCACTGGAGGGTAGTGGAGTCACCGGACCGAAAGGTCCACGGGCTCCATCCTCGGGTTGGGCGATTCGCTGCGCCCCACCTTGGCGCATGGCCGGCCGTCCACCCGCACGATGTCGGCCGTGAAGTCATTGGCGCCAAGCAGCAGGCTCGACCCCACGCCGTAGGCGTCAACCGGCACGGAGTCGCGCTCGAAGGCCTCGATCTTCGCGGCGTCGAACCCGCCTGACGCCACGATGCGCACGCCCGCGTGGCCGGCGTGGTCGAGTGCGTCACGCACCTTGCGCACCAGCTCGGGCACCACGCCGGTGGGCGTGAACCTGCCCATCTCCTGCCACAGGCCGCGGTCGACCATCGTGTTGGAGGTGTCCAGGCGCACCCCCCAGAGGTCGTCACCCAGGGCGTCGGCCAGCTCGAGCGCCGTGCGCACCGAGTCGTTCTCGTAGTCGACGAGCACGATCACATTCAGCTCGCCGGCGAACCGCTCGGCGAACTTCCGCGCCGCCAGCACGGTGTCGCCCCCGTAGGCGGCGATGAGGCCGTGGGGCACGGTGCCCATTCCGCGCCCGCCCCACCACGACGCCTGGGCGTCGGTGCTCACCCCGATGGCGCCGGCCACGTGCGCGGCCCAGCCGTCACCCGTCTGCACCTGCCAGTGGTCGAACCGGGCCGGGAAGTAGAGGATGGGCTTGCCCTTGGCGGCCTCCACCACGGCGCGCACGTTGCGGCTGATCAGCGTGCGCCGGCCCAGCACGCCCAGCACCAGGGTCTCGAGGTGGGCGAACAGCGAGTAGTCGCCCTCTATCGACAGCACGGTCTCCCACGGAGCGATCTCATCACCGTCGTGCAGCGCGCTCACCTCGAGCTCGGCCCAGCCGTCCACCCACGTGTCGCCATCACGCCGCCCCGAGCAGAGCGCGAGGATCGCCAGTGCCTCGTCCATGCCGCCCAGCACCGCGTGCTCGCGCTGGAACACCTGCATGAGCACCCGGGGGCGGTGGTCGTCGCCCTCCAGCACCTCGCGGGTGAACGTGAAATAGGCGTCGCTGTAGTAGCCGTCGCGCATGCGCTCGACGGGAAGCTGGAAGGTCGAGGGCGACAGCCGCGGGCGGTCCGCCGGGGCGGTCATCGCCCTGGCCCGTCCTCCGGGCCGTCGGGCGGCAGCTCGGCCGGTCGCGACGACCACAGCAGCCCGACCCCCACCAGCGCCAGCACGCCCAGGGCGATTCCCGCGACTCCCAGCCACACGGCGCCCCCGCTGCCGCCGCCACCGGCCTCGGTCGGGCCGGCCGTCACCTGAACGGCCCACGCCGGGCCGGGGGCTCCGGGGCCCGTCTCGGGCGCGGCCTCGTCGCCGGTCTCGGGCGGGCCGGTCCACTTCTTGACCTTCCCGTTGGTGAGCCCCTGCTCGCTGCGCCACACGCTGGTGCCCTCTTCGAATGGCGTGCCCAGCACGGTGAAGGTGGCGTACTGGTCGGGCGGTATCAGGCCACCGGTCCATTCGGCGCCGCGCAGGCGACCGTCGGGCTTCTTCAGCACCCGGGTGGTCCAGCCCGGCGCATCGGCGACCGCGTACACGCTCACCTGCGACGGGAAGAACACACGCACGGCGTTCGTGGTGAGTCCCCCCTCTGCGGGCACGGTGATGGTGAACTCGGTCGACTCGCGCAGCACGGCCTGCCCCGGAGACACCGAGACATGGGCCGATGCAGAGGTCGCACAGGCGGCCAGGGCGGCGAGGGCCAGCGGGGCAACCCGGCGCATCACGCGGCCACCGCCACGGACCGCTCGGCGCGCAGGATCTCCTCCATCGCCATGCGGCCCACCGCCAGTTGCTTGGCGTCGGGCTCGCGGGTAACGAAGCCCGCCTGTATGGCGTGGCCCGCAGCATGCACCGTGCGGCCCACTGCGCTTCGCGGGTGCCGCTCGGCGAACGAGAAGGCCTCCACCGCGGCGCCGATTCCCGCGGCCATGGCCACGGCCCGGCCCATCAGCCGCGCGCGCCGGTTGGGCAGTCGGCGCGCCAGCAGGTTGCCCGCGGCAGTGGCCAGCACCAGCGGCAGCACCAGGTTGCTGCCGCAGCGGTCGTGCTCCTTGGGGTCACTGGCGTTGTCGGCGATGCCGGCCTCGCCCGCCCGCTCGTACGCCGCGATGCTCTTGTGCTCCACGGCGTGCCACGCCGAGGCATCGGATGCGCGCAGCACGATGAGCGCGGGCGCCAGCGCCAGCGTGGCGGCAATGGCCTCCTGCGCCAGCGGCGACCCGATGATGCGTCGCGACAGCGCCGTGGCGGCCATCGAGCCGGCCATCACCGGGCCCATGGGGCCGTCCTCCATGGCCAGCCGGGCCTCGGGCAGGCCCCTGCGGGCCGCGGGCACCACCATGAGCATCTCGGCCATGCGCACCAGCCCACGAGTGAGCGGAACCCTCTCGAGCAGCCCCGCCGACAGGCGTGGTCGGGGACCCGAGGCCACGATCGTGCGGCCGTCGTCGTCCACCACCGCGGCGGCCCAGTGGCGGGGCCCGTGCACCAGCAGCCCGTTGGCCAGGGCCATGCCCCCAAGGCGCATGCGCGGTGACTCGGATGCCATCAGGAATCCACGGTATCAGCGGCGCGACGGGCCTCCGTGCGCCGCTCCTGCGCCAGTCGTCCACCCTCGCCCGACATGTCGGTGAACGACATCATCGCGGCGATGCCGGCATGCCCGGCGTCGTCGCGGATGGCCAGCAGCATCTCCTGCGCCACGCGCCGGTACGCCGTGTGCCCCTGCGGCTGGCTGCGCAGCTCGATCAGGTGCATGGCCTCGCGCGCGTTCATTCGGATGGTGAATCGGATGCGGTGGGCCATGGTCACTGCGTAGGGTGCCTCGCCGGGAACCACCGCGAGCACCTCGCGCCACAGGTCGGCCGACGCCTGCTGCACCCGCGCGAATTCATCCGCCAACCCGGCGGCCGCGACGTCGGCCGAGGGCTCCCATCCCAGCTCGGCGCCCAGCGCCTGGGCCTCGAGCGTGAGGATGCGGTGGCGCTGAAGGTCGCGGTAGGCGCCGTAGTCGCAGGTGACCTCGAAGAGGTACGAGGTGGCCTCGAGCGCCCGGCCGGGGCGCTCGCGCCGGTCGGCCCGCCCGGCGGCCCACCCGGCCAGGGCGGCCCGGCGCTCGTCGGCCGGCATCTGCGCCACCCGGGCTGCCACCTCGTCGATGGGCAGCCCCGATGCCGGCCACAGCGCATGCGCAAGGACCCGGGCCTCGCCATCGGGATCATGGTCGAGCAGCCGCACTGAACTGCCCCCACGCTCCCCCGGGAGACCGGAGAGCGTGTCTGGCACCCGCAGGGTGCCTGACACGGGGGTCGCGCCGGCCAGCGCCTCCCACATCGCCGCGGCACGGTCCTCGGTGGCGCGGCGGTACGCGCCCATGCGCTCACCGCGGTCCTCCCGGTCGACCCTCGTGAGGAAGTCGGGGATCACCTGGCGAAGGGCGGCCAGCACCTGGTCTCCCACCTCGCGGGCCTCGGCCAGGGGGTGGGCGCGCAGGCGGATGATCAGCGATTCCCACGCCTGGCCCGACGCGTACACGCCCAGGTTCGCCGTGGTGGCGGCGGGCAGCAGGCCGCGCACGGCGTCGAGCGCCCTCGCGCGCAGGGCACGCCTGAGGGCCTGGTCGTCGGCTCCCGAGGCGTCGCGCGCCACCAGGTCGGCAAGCACTGCGTCGAACAGGCGCGTGTAGGTGGCGAAGGCGTCGTCCAGCACCGCCTCGTACCGGGCCAGCAGGTCGGGGTGCGCGGTGATGCCCGGGGGCCGCACGTACTTCCAGCGCCCGTCCACCATGTCGGTGTAGGGCACGTAGCGGGTGGACTGCTCGAGGTACGACGCCAGGCGCCCCCACTCGATCACCTTGGTGAGCACGTTGCTCACGCCCTCGATCGCCACGTGCGCCCCGCCCAGCTGGGCCACCGAGTCGTCGCCGTAGTCCGCCAGCACGCGCTGGAAGAACTCCCGCGCGCGGGCCGAGCCGACCTCGGCCCCTGGCTCCCCAACCCCCGTGCCAGGCACCGTTCCGGTGCCGGGCACGCTCTCCGTGGTCACGAACTCGTCGAGCAGGATGCGGCGCACCGAGTTCGCGCTGCGCGAGTACCGCGCGAACAGGGCGCCCTTCACGGCCTCGGGCAGGTTGACCAGCGCGAACACCGGCCCGACGGGGTCGGTCACGTAGTGCGCGACGCGCGCGCGCTCGTCCGCGGTCAGGTCGCCGCCCGTGCCCACCGCGCTACGCCAGGTCGTCGGGCCCGCCCGGCGCGCCCAGCTCGCGGCGTCCGGCGAAGAGGTCGTTGAGGCGGTCACGCAGTTCGAGGTCGCCGTGGTAGCGGGCCACCAGCGCCCACTCGTCGGGCAGGAGCAGCGGCACGCCGGCCACATCGCGGTCGTCGTCGGGGATGTCCTCGTCCACGTCCAGCGGGATCTCCATCATGTGGTGCCCGGTGGCGTCCACGAAGAAGTAGTCGTTCAGGCGGTCGCGGATGTCCATGTCGGGGCAGGTCACGGCCATCTCGGCCCACGCCGCGGCCACCAGCGCCACGTCGCCGCGACGCGTGCGCACCACCGCGCGCTCGTGGTCGTGATCGCCGTGGGTGTGCCACGAGACCTCCTCGGTGAGGCCGCCATCCAGCTGCTGCTCGAGCCGGTGCGACACGCCCTCGCGGATGAGCGAGGCGCGGATGGCGAAGACCTCCTCGTCGGCGCCGTCGGGCAGCGTGACCCGGAAGGCCTCCTCGCCCACCGCGGTGCCGCCGTGGCGCACGATGATCTCGGCCACCGTGCGGAGGGGGTCGTCGGCCTTGCCCTGGGCACGGTCGCCCGCCGAACCGGCCTCCGCGTAGCGGAACAGCCTGCGGAACTCGCCCGCCGACATCGGCCCCACCTGCACCTCGATGCTCACCCGTCATCCCCCCGGTCGCCTGACGGCGGCATGGTGTCAGACGCGGCCGCGCCCCGCGCCCGCGCGCGCAGGGCCGCCAGCCGCGCGGCCAGCTCGCCCTCCGGGCCCACGCCGCCGGGCTCGAAGAAGCGCACGCCCTCCATGCCGTCCGGCATGCATGAGCTGTCGGTCACGCGCCCGGGGGCGCCGTGGGGGTTGACGTACCCCGTGCCGTGCCCGAGGTTCTCGCGGTTGCGCCGGCTGGCGTCGCGCAGGGCCAGCGGCGGAACGCGCGCGCCCTCGTCGCGCACCCGGCCCAGCGCTGCGTCGATGCCCCGGTACGAGGCGTCGCTCTTGGGCGCCAGCGCCAGGTAGGTGGCCGCCTGGGCCAGGTTGATGCGGGCCTCGGGCAGGCCCACGAACTCCAGCGCGCGCGCCGCGGCCACGGCCACCTCGAGGGCGCGCGGGTCGGCGTTGCCGATGTCCTCGCTGGCCGCCACGATCATCCGGCGTGCGATGAACCGGGGGTCCTCGCCGCCCTCGAGCATCACGGCCATCCAGTACAGGGCGGCGTCGGGATCGCTGCCGCGAAGCGACTTGATGAACGCCGACGCCACGTTGTAGTGCTGGTCGCCGTCCTTGTCGTACACCACCGCGCGTCCGCCGCCCGCGCGCTCCACCACCCCGGGTGTGACGGGGGAGTCGCCGGCGAGCCCGGCAGAGGCCTCAAGCAGGTTCAGCGCGTACCGGGCGTCCCCGCCGCTCATGCGCACGATCGCCTCGCGTGCCTCGGGAGTGACAGTCACCTCACCCGCCAGGCCGCGCGGGTCGCGGGCTGCGCGATCGACCAGGGCGGTGACGTCGTCGGGCGACAGCGACTCCAGTTGCAGCACCCGCATGCGCGACACCAGCGCGGCGTTCACCTCGTAGTAGGGGTTCTCGGTGGTGGCGCCGATCAGCACCACCAGACCGTCCTCCACGGCAGGAAGCAGGGCGTCCTGCTGGCTCTTGGTGAAGCGGTGGATCTCGTCGATGAAGAGCACGGTGCGGGTGCCGGCGGCCAGGCGGTCGCGGGCGCGCTGCATCACGGCCCTCACGTCGGCCAGGCCGGCCGATACCGCCGAGAGCTCCTCGAACTCGGCCTGCGTGCTGGTGGCCACCACCCGGGCCAGGGTGGTCTTGCCGGTGCCGGGTGGCCCGTAGAGGATCAGCGACGGCACGTCGTCGTCGGCGATGGCCCGACGCAGGAACCCGTCGGCGCCCAGGTGATCGGCGTGCCCCGCGACCTCGTCGAGGGTCTGCGGGCGCATGCGGGCGGCCAGCGGCCGCGACCCCGACAGCGTGCGCTCGACGGCGTCGCCGAACAGGTCGGGCGCGCCGGTCACGCGTCGCCGTCGGGTGGGGGCAGGTCGTCGGGCAGTGGCTGCCCCGGGTTCGCGCGGATCCACGACACCCTCAGGTAGAGGTCGCGATCGGAGATGTCGGGTTCGAGGTCGAAGCCCGTCATGCACAGCGGGCACAGAGTGGCGTTGGCGAACTCGGGTATTCCGTCGCGGTCGGTGTTGCCGGTGGGGAACAGCACCAGGTCGCCCCAGCAGTCGGGCGTGGGGCAGCTGACCCGCGCATCGGGGTTCACGAACTCGCTCTTGCGGACCTGCTGGGCCATTCCGTACGCGCCTCCACCGGGGCGGGCCGCCCGCTATGGTCGTCGGCCCCTCCCGGGGTTGCGAGGTTACGCGCTGCGGGACCTGCGCGGGCTAATTGCTATTATTGCCACCGGATTTACCGGGAAACGAGGAACGAGGCGAATCACCCGATGTCCCCGAGCTATCAGGACCTCCTGGCACAGGCCCGCGAGGCCATCCCCGAGGTCGAGCCCTCCGACATCGCGCCCCGCGTGGAGTCCGGAGATGGCCCCCTCATCATCGACGTCCGCGAGACGGCCGAATGGGACCAGGGCCACCTGCCCGGCGCCGTCCACGTGCCGCGCGGTTTCCTCGAGAGCCGCATCGGCGGCGTCACCAGCGGCACAGACCAGGAACTGCTGATCTCATGCGCCAGCGGCCAGAGGTCGCTGCTGGCGGCCAAGACGCTGTCCGACATGGGCTTCACCAACGTCACGAACCTCGCCGGCGGCTTCGCCCGCTGGAAGCAGAACAACTACCCCGTCGAGGTGCCCCGCATCCTCACCCCGGCGCAGCGGTCGCGCTACTCGCGCCACGTGCTCATCCCCGAGGTGGGCGAGGAGGGCCAGCTCAAGCTGCTCGACAGCAAGGTGCTGCTCATCGGTGCCGGGGGGCTGGGGTCGCCGACGGCCTACTACCTGGCCGCGGCCGGCGTGGGCACCCTCGGTCTTGTCGACGACGACGTGGTGGACGAGAGCAACCTGCAGCGGCAGATCATCCACACCACCGATCGCGTCGGGATGAACAAGGGCGAGAGCGCCAAGCAGGCCATCGCCGCGCTCAACCCCGAGGTGCAGGTGAACGTGCATCCGTTCCGCGTGAACCGCGACAACGTGCTCGACCTGCTCGACCAGTACGACGTGGTGGTGGACGGCGCCGACAACTTCCCCACCCGGTACCTGATGGCCGACGCCTCGCTGATGACGCGCACTCCGCTGGTGCACTCCAGCATCCTGCGCTTCGAGGGCCATGCCTCGACCTTCATTCCCTACGACGGGCCCTGCTACCGATGCCTGTTCCCGGAGCCCCCGCCGCCCGACCTCGCGCCCTCCTGCGGCGAGGCCGGCGTTCTCGGCGTGCTGTGCGGCGTGATGGGGAACATCCAGGCAACTGAGGCCATCAAGGTGCTGCTGGGCATGGGCGACACCCTGTCGGGCCGCCTCATGATCTACGACGCCCTGGGCATGACCTTCACCGAGCTCAAGGTGCGGCGCGACCCGGACTGCCCGTCGTGCGGTCCGAACGCCGACCTGCAGCTGCGCGACTACGAGGCCTGGTGCGCCGGCGTGGGCAGCCACGACCATGCGGGGGCCACCGCGTGAGCACCGTGAAGATTCCCCCGGTGCTCCGCCAGGCCGTGGGCGGCGAGCGCACGGTCGAGGCCCCGGGCAGCACGATGGGCGAGGTGCTCACCAACCTGTGCCAGGCGCACCCCGCCGTGGGCGCGCAGATCCTCACGCCCGATGGCGAGCTGCACAAGTACGTGAACATCTACGTCAACGACGAGGATGCCCGGCTGCTGCAGTGGACCGACACGCCCGTGGGGGAGGGCGACACCGTGATGATCCTCCCCGCGATGGCGGGCGGCGCCTGATGAGCCGGTCGGGCCTCGAGGCCCCGCCCCTCGCGGTGTCGGAGGACATCGTCGCCACCATCGGCGAGACGCCGCTGCTCGACGTGTCGGGTCTGTCGCCCAACCCCGAGGTGCGCATCCTCGCCAAGATGGAGAGCCACAACCCGACGGGATCCATCAAGGACCGCACGGCCAAGTCGCTCATCGACGACGCCGAGGCCCGCGGGCTGCTCAAGCCCGGCGACACCATCATGGAGCCCACCTCGGGCAACACCGGCATCTCGCTGGCCATGATCGCCCGGGTGCGCGGCTACAAGCTGGTCGCGGTGATGCCCGACAACGTCACCGAGGAGCGCCGGCGCCTGCTGCAGATCTACGGCGCCGAGATCGTCGAGAGCCCCGGCGAGACCGGGTCGAACGGATCGGTCGAAATGGCCAAGGCGCTGTCGGCGAAGGAGGGCATCCCGATGCTCTTCCAGTACGGCAACCCGGCAAACCCGCGCGCCCACTACGAGGGCACGGCCGCCGAGATCCTGCGCGACTGCCCCGAGATCGACGCCTTCGTTGCCGGCCTCGGCACCGGGGGCACGCTGATGGGCTGCTCGCAGCGGTTCAAGGAGCACCGCTCGGACATCCAGGTGATCGCCTGTGAGCCCCTGCAGGGCGATCCGGTCAGCGGCCTGCGCAGCCTGGACGACGGGTTCATCCCGCCCATCCTCGACCTCTCGCGCCTCGACAGGAAGCTGCTGGTCGAGAACATGGACGCCATCGTCATGACCCGTCGCCTCGCGAGCGAGCACGGCATCTTCGCCGGGGTGTCCAGCGGCGCGGTGTTCCACACCTGTGCGCGCGTGGCGTCGAAGATGGAGAGCGGCACCGTCGTCGGCATCGTGTGCGACGGCGGGTGGAAGTACCTCTCGGCGGGCATCTGGACCGACGAGATCGAGGCCGTCGAGGAGACCCTCGACAACGGCGTCTTCTGGTAGCGGCGGGCGGTCAATGAGGTTGCCGTCCGCGCTGGCGGATCAGATCATCGAGCACGCACGCGCCGAGTTCCCCAACGAATGCTGCGGCCTCATCGCCGGCAGCGGGGACCTGGCCACCCGGGTGCTGCCCACCACCAACGCCGAGGGCACCCCGTTCATGTACGTCATGGACCCCCGCGAGCAGATGGAGCTGATGGATGCCATCGAGGACGCCGGCGAGGACCTCGTGGCCATCTACCACTCCCACACCCGGTCGGCGGCCTATCCATCGAAGACCGACGTCGAGCTGGCGTTCTTCGCCGAGCCGCTCTACGTGATCGTGTCGCTGCAGGACGCCGACAATCCGGTGATCCGCGCCTTCCGCCTGGCGCGGTCGGCGCCCGAGGGCGAGCAGATCACCGAGGAGCCGATCGAGCCCGGCTAGGCCTGCACCTCGTTCAGGCGCCCCGTGGTGACGTCGTAGATGAAGCCGCGCACGCTGTCCGTGAATGGGATGAAGGGGCTGGTGCGCACCCTGCGCATGGACATGCGCAGGTCCTCCTCGGTGTCGGCGAAGGTCTCCACCGCCCAGGTCGGGCGGATGCCCGTCTCGTTGTGCAGCGACCGCAGCAGTTCGTCATCCGTGAAGCGCAGCATTCCGCAGTCGGTGTGGTGGATGAGGATGATCTCCCGCGTTCCCAGGAACCGCTGGGAGATCACCAGTGAGCGGATCATGTCGTCGGTCACCGTGCCGCCGGCGTTGCGCATGTAGTGCGCCTCGCCGGGGCGCAGGCCAAGAAGGGCCTGGGGGTTCAGCCGGGAGTCCATGCACGCGACGACCGCGAGCTTGAGGGTTGGCTCCACGCCCAGGTCGCCCTGGGTGAACGAGGCCGCCCACTCCTTGGAGTAGTGCAGCAGGTCATCGGTTGCGCTCATGCGCTGAATCATGCCCGTCGGGCACGACGCCCACTAGCCGCCGATGGCCTGCGCGATCCAGAAGAAGAGCGGGATGCCCACGATGATGTTGAACGGGAAGGTGATTCCGAGCGCCGCCGTGAGGTACAGGGCCGGGTTGGCGTCGGGCAGGGCGATGCGCACGGCGGCGGGCGCGGCGATGTACGAGGCGCTGGCCGCCATGATTCCCACCACGGCCGCGCCGCCCACCGACAGCCCCGACAGCGTCGCGAACGTGACCCCCAGCGTGCCGTTGACCAGCGGTATCACGATGCCCGCGGCCACCAGGCGGACGCCGAACACCCGCAGGCTGCGCGCGCGCCGGGCCACGGTGACGCCCAGGTCGATCAGGAACAGCGTCAGCGCGCCGTAGAAGAGGTCGACGAACAGGGGGTCCACCAGTTCCATGCGCGCGGGGCCGGCGATCCAGCCGATGGCCAGCCCGCCTGCCAGCAGCACGATGCTGCGCCCGAGCACGGCCTCCTTGAGCGCCGCCCCCCAGCCGGAGCCCTCGCCCTTCACCTCGCCGGCCGCGAGCGTCAGCGCCACCACGATGCCGGGGATCTCCAGCAGGGCCAGCAGCGCGGGCGCGAAGCCCTCCACGAACACGCCCGTGTCGGCAAGCACGGTGAGAGCCGCGGCGAACGTGACGGCGCTCACCGACCCATAGTGCGCGGCCAGGGCGCAGGCATCCACCTTGCCGATGGGCAGCATGCGCTTCGCCAGCACGTAGGCCACGAGCGGCGTCACCACGCCGAGCCCGATGGTCACGAGCAGCGGCACCAGGATGTCGCCAACCTGCTCCTTGGCCAGGGCCGTGCCGCCCTTGAAGCCGATTGCCAGCAGCAGGTAGATCGAGAGGCTGGTGGAGAGCGCCTTGGGGAGGTGCAGGTCGCTGCCCGCAGCCGTGGCGATCACCGCGAGGATGAACGCCAGGATCATGGGCGATGCGAGAGTATTGGCCAGTAGGTCGGCCGCAGGCACGCGCGCAGGCTACCCGGGTGGGGGCGCGATGCCCAGAGAACGGTTGGCGGCGGGGCGCGCCCGGCCCCGCCGCCGTACCGGTGCTACTCGGCGGGGGACTCCGCGGCCTCGTCGGCGGGGGCCTCCTCGGCCTTCTTGCGGGTGACCCGGCGTCGCTTGGGCTTCTCCTCCTCGGCGGGGGCCTCCTCGGCCTTCTCCTCGGCGGGAG
>CAZIQQ010000005.1:0-17664 GCA_964541555.1 uncultured Bifidobacterium sp.
TGGAGACGACGTACTCGGGGTGGATCTCGGCCTTCACGTTCCCTCTCGATGCTCTCGGTGTGCGTGACCCGGTCGGTGTCACGGAGGCGGCATCATAGCGCGGCCGGGGCACTGCCCCGGCCGCGCCGTGATTCATGCCTGCAGGGGTGACTAGCCCTTGCGCTGGTTGATCAGCTCGGTCAGCTTCGGGAGGACCTCGAAGAGATCGCCCACCACGCCGAAGTCGGCGAACTGGAAGATCGGGGCCTCCTCGTCCTTGTTGATCGCGACGATCACGTCGGACGTCTGCATGCCCACCTTGTGCTGCACGGCACCCGAGATGCCGCAGGCGATGTACAGGTTCGGCGACACGGTCTTGCCCGTCTGGCCCACCTGGTTGGGGTGGGGGTACCAGCCGGCGTCCACCGCGGCGCGCGAAGCGCCCACTGCCGCGCCGAGCGAGGCGGCCAGCGCCTCGACGATGGCGAAGTTCTCGGGGGCACCCAGGCCGCGACCACCGGAGACGATGATGCTGGCCTCCTCGAGGCTGATCTTGCCCTCCTCGGCCGGCTTGCGGGCCGTCACCTTGGCGCGCTGCGCGGCCTCGGAGATCTCGGGCGAGACGGCCACGACCTCGGCCGAGCCACCGCTCTCGGATGCCTGGAACGAGTTCGGACGCACCAGGGCGATCTGCGGACCGCCGGTCCACGTGCTCTGCACGAGGTTCTGGCCACCGAAGGCCGGGCGGGTGGCCTGCAGGCCGCTGCCGCCGGGCGCGAGGTCGGTGGAGTCGCTGTTCAGGCCGGCGCCAAGGCGGGCCGCGAGGGCCGCCGCGGTGTCGCGGCCGAGCGACGTGCCGCCGAAGAGGATGGCGGAGAAGTCGTTCTCCTGCTGCAGCTTGGCGATGACGTCGACGTGCGGGGCGGCAAGGCCGGAGCCCAGCGCCTCGTGGTCGGCGACGAACACCTTCTCGGCGCCGTACGCGCCGAGCTGCGAGGCCGAGTCGGCCACGCCCGAGCCACCGACGTAGGCCGCGAGCGGCCCGCCGATGCTGCCCTTGAGGTCACGCGCCTTCGAGAGGATCTCGAGGCCAACGCGACGGAAGCCGGTGCCCTGGGGCTCGGCGACGACGAGGATACCTGCCATGTCGTTAGGTCCTTTCGGTTCCGAGTCCGGGTTCAGACGATCTTCTTGTCGATCAGGAAGTCGAGGATCTGCTGGGCACCGTTGCCCTCGTCCTTGACCACCTGACCAGCGGTGCGGGCGGGCGGCGTCTCGACGCCGAGCACCTTGGTCTTCGCGCCCTGCTCACCGACGGACGACGCGTCGATGCCGGCCTCGGCCAGCGACTTGACGTCCTGCGGCTTCTTCTTGGCGCCCATGATGCCCTTGAGCGACGGGTAGCGCGGCTCGTTGATGGCCTTGGTCACCGAGACCACCGCGGGCAGCGGGGCCTCGACGGTGTCCACGCCGTCGTCGCTCTGGCGCTCGACGGTGATGGTGGAGCCGTTGACGGCCAGCGAGTTGGCCGAGGTGATCCACGCACGACCGGAGACCTCGCCGAGGGCGGCGGCCATCACGCCCGAGCGGGCGTCAGTGGCCTCGGAGCCCAGCAGCACCAGGTCGGCGCCGGTCTCGTCGAGCACCTTCGCGAGGGCGGTGGCGGTGCCCAGGTAGTCGGAGCCCGCGGCAGCGGGGTCGGACACCAGCACCAGGCGGTCGGCGCCCATGGCCAGGCCCTGGCGCAGCGACTCGACGGCCTTGTCCGGACCCAGCGAGATGAGGATCACCTCATCGGCGGTGCCGGCTTCCTTGAGGCGGATCGCCTCCTCGACCGCGTACTTGTCGAACTCGTTGAGCATGCGGTCCCCCTCGTCTCGGACGAGGCGGAAGGTGCTCGGGTCGATCCGCTTCTCGGCGGTGGTGTCCGGCACCTCTTTGACGCAGACGGCGATCTTCACGAAGACGGGCTCCTGGAAGTTGATTCGTGCCTTGCGCGGGGGCGATCAGGGCCTCCCGGCGAGCGGCGGCGAGCATACCAGCGGGATCTGCGCGGAAGGGGCTTCTACCGGCGCTAGGAGGACACCCATCCCGGAGCGCGCTTCTCGAGGAAGGCCGTCATGCCCTCCAGGCGCTCGGGATCGGCGAACTGCTGTGCGAAGGCCTCGGCCTCGGCCTCGAGTCGATCGGCGCGCTCGCCCAGCGCCCCGTGGATGAGCCGCTTCGACAGGGCCACGGCCGACGGCGACTTCTGGGCGATCTCCTCACCCATCGCGACGGCGGCATCCAGCAGGTCGTCAGCGGGATGCACGGCCGACACCAACCCGGCGGCCAGGGCCTCGTCCGGTCCGATCATCGCGCCCGTCAGGATCATGCGCTTGGCGAAGCCCTCACCCGCGATGCGCGGAAGGCGCTGGGTGCCTCCCCAGCCGGGCGGAATGCCCAGCGACACCTCGGGCTGGGAGATCTTCATGGCCTCCGACGCCAGGCGGATGTCACACGCCAGCGTGACCTCGCAGCCCCCGCCCAGCGCGAACCCGTTGATGGCCGCGATCACCGGAACCGGCAGCCCCTCGATGCGGTTGCACATGGCGTGCCCCTGCGCGGCGAACACGCGCGCGGCGTCGACGTCCATCTGCGCCATGCGGCTGATGTCGGCGCCGGCCGAGAAGGCGCGCCCCGCACCGGTCAGCACAACCGCACGAACGCCCGGGTCGGCTGCGGCGTCGTCAAGAGCCGCGATGAGCTCGTCGATGAGCTCGGGCGAGAAGGCGTTGAGGGCCTCCTGCCTGTCGAGCACCAGCACCTGCACCGCCCCGCGGCGGTCGCGACCGACCGGCACTAGGCGGCGACCGCACCCTCGAGAAACGACACCATGTCGTCCACGGGGGCCCCGGGGGTGTACACGGCGGCCACGCCCAGGGCGCGCAGCTCGTCGGCGTCGTCGGCGGGAATCGTGCCGCCCACCATCACAAGCACATCGTCGGCGCCCTCGGCCGCCAGCAGCTCCATGATGCGCGGCACCAGGGTCATGTGCGCGCCGGACAGGATCGACAGCCCCACGGCGTCGGCGTCCTCCTGCACGACGGTGGCGACCACCTGCTCGGGGGTCTGGTGGAGGCCGGTGTAGATGACCTCCATGCCGGCGTCCCGCAGCGACCGGGCGACGATCTTCGCCCCGCGGTCGTGTCCGTCGAGGCCGGGCTTGGCGATGACAACTCGTATCGGGCGTCCCATAGGGCGCGCAGGATACCTGTTGGAGGGCGCCTCGCGGTCCCCGTGGATGGGAGGCGTCGGGACGGGCACACTACGCATGCCCGTCTACGACCGAACGGACCCAGCAATGCCCGTCTCCACCAGCCGCTCAGCCGACCCCGCCCGCATCCGCGCCGACGTCCTGGTGGTGCCCGTGGGTTCCCCGCCGGGCGATCCCGACGGGCCGCTGGCCGCGGTGGATCAGGCGCTCGGGGGCCTGGTGTCCTCGGTCATCGCCGACGGCGAGGTGACCGGTGGCGCCGGGCAGGTTCGCGTGCTCCACACCCGCGGCGACCTGCCCGCCGCGCGCGTTCTGCTCGTGGGCGTGGGCGACGACCCCGACCGCGGGGCGTGGGCCGCCTCCGGCCGCGCCGCCGCCCGGGCCGCGCGCGACGTGGGCGCCAGGCGCGTGGCGCTGCTGGCAGCGCCCGGCACCGAGCAGGGCGACGTGCGGGCCATGGCGGAGGGCCTGGCGACCGGGGCGTGGCGGCTGGATGCCTTCCGATCGAAGCCTGCCCGCGGCAAGCGCAGCCGCGACGCCGGCGAGCCGGACGTCATCGTGGCCGGGGGCGCGCTGTCATCGTCGGGGGCCACGGCCGTGGCGGCCACCGCCGAGGCCGTGAACCTGGCGCGGGAACTGGCCGAAACGCCGTCGAACCACATGACGCCGACCATCCTCGCCAAGCGGGCCGAGCAGGTGGCCCGCGGCCGGCGATCGCTGTCGATCGACGTGCTGGGGCCGCGCGAGCTCAAGACGCTCAAGGCCGGCGCACTGCTGGCCGTGGCGCAGGGATCGGCCGAGCAGCCGCGCATGATCGTGATGCGCCACCGTCCGCCCGGGTCGTCACGCACGTCCCGCGAGGTGCTGGGCCTTGTGGGCAAGGCCGTCACCTTCGACACCGGCGGAATCTCCATCAAGCCCTCCGCGGGCATGGAGGAGATGAAGATGGACATGGCCGGAGGCGCGGCAGTCATCGCCGCCATGGGCCTGATCTCCGACCTCGAGGTGCCCGTCGAGGTGCTGGCCGTGGTGCCGTCCACCGAGAACATGCCCAGCAGCACGGCCATGAAGCCCGGGGATGTCTTCACCGCGATGAACGGCAAGACCATCGAGGTGACCAACACCGACGCCGAGGGCCGGCTCATCCTGGCCGATGCCCTCACGTACTGCGCGCGCAAGGGGGCCACCCGCATCGTCGACATGGCCACGCTCACCGGGGCCATCGTGGTGGCCATCGGCGATGTCTACGCGGGGCTCTTCGGGTCGGACCCCGACTTCACCGAGCTCGTGCGCGAGGCCGGCGACGAGACCGGTGACCTCTGCTGGCCCATGCCGCTGCACCCGGGATACGACCCGCTGGTGAAGAGCGCAGTGGCAGACCTCAGCAACTCGGCCAAGAAGCGCCAGGCGGGCGCCGTGTACGCGGCGCGCTTCCTGCGCGACTTCACCGAGGGCAGGCCGTGGTGCCACGTGGACGTCGCAGGTACCGCGATGCAGGGCGACTACGCATCGGGCTTCGGGGTGCGGCTGGCCGCCGACGTCGCGCAGCGGGTGGCGCGCCTGCGGTGAAGCGCCTGCTCTATCTGATCGTCCTCATGGTGATCGCCGCTGGCGTGGCGTACCTGCTCATGCGGACGGTCGCCCGCACGGAGGTGACCGACGTGTTCTCGGTGCCGGCCCCCATCACCGAGGTGTCGGTGGCCACGGGGTCCGGCAGCATCGCGGTGGACGCCGGCCCCGACGATGCCCTGACCGCCCGCATCACCAAGGGATTCGCCTTCTTCGCACCCGAGGTCACCACCGCAGCGGCATCGGGCCGGGTGCGCCTCGACACCGACTGCCCCTCCCTCGGCGTGCTCACCGGCTGCTCGGTCGACTTCGACGTGGTCACGCCACCCGCTGCCGGCGTGCGCGCCACGAGCACCGCGGGGTCGGTGATGGTCACCGGCACCTCGGGTGCGGTGGTGGCGCGCAGCACGGCCGGTGGCGTGGCGGTGCTGCGATCGCGCGCAGCCGACATCCGCGCCACATCCACCGCGGGGGACGTCCGTGTGGAGGCCGATTCGGCCCCGCAGCGCATCGATGCCTCGACCACGGCGGGCAGCGTGACCATCGTGGTGCCCAGGGGCCCCTATCGGGTGGATGCCAGCGCGGGGGCGGGATCGGTGAACCTCGAGGGGATCACCGATACCCCTTCGGCTGATCGGGTGATCGTCGCCAGCGCGTCCGCGGGGGACGTCACCGTGCGGGCGCGATGATGATCAGGCGGTGATGCGGGCCTCGAGGCCGTCGAGCAGCGCCTCGAGCCCGAACGCGAACACGTCGTCCTCGCCGCGCGAGATGTCGGTGAACACCTCCACCAGCAGCGGCTCGTCGAACTCATCGGCCTGCTCGCCGTCCTCGAGCGCCGAGGCCTCGCCGAGGGTGAAGCCGATGGTCCAGCGCGACACCACGCGCACGGCGCGCAGGGCGTCCTCCCGGGCGAAACCGGCGTCCTCCATCGCGCTGAACAGTGCGCCCACCAGCACCGTGCTGCTGCGGTAGGCCACCGACGGCCGCGCGGCGATCATGGCCACCACGTTCGGGTGCCGTGACAGCGCGGCGCGGTACTCGCGCGAGAAGGCGCCCATGTCGGCACGCCAGTCGCCTGTGAGCTCGGTGGCCTCCACGAACTCGGTCTGCACCATGGCCACCACGCCGTCCAGCATCTCGTCCTTGCCGCCGGGCACGTGGTGGTACAGCGACATGGCCTCCACCCCGAGCTCACCCGCAACTGCGCGCATGCTGCAGCCCTGGATTCCCGAGCGGTCGATCACCGCCAGGGCGGCCTCCACCACGCGCTCGCGGGACAGCGGCTCGCGATCTGTACTCATGGGCGCTCTCCTCCCCGGGGCTCCGCGTCAATGGGCCTGCGCGACTGGCGGTTGCGCACCCTGGTGAAGAAGTAGGTGACGCCGGCGCCCAGCAGCGCCGAGATGAGGATGACCACGATGAGGCTCGTGGACGTATCGAACACCCACCACGTCACCTCCACCTGCTGCGCGTTGGTGATGATGAACCAGATCAGCATGATTCCGGCGGCCACCCCTGCGATCGCCTTCCAGTTGCTGTCTCCGCCCTGCCGCGGCGGCCGCGATTCGCGCGACATCAGGCCTCCTCGTGGGGTGCTGCTCCGAGGATAGTGTCGACGGCGGTCGATGGGTCGATCTCGCGGGCCACCACGCGATCAACCAGTGAATCGAGGGCGGCGGGATCGGTTCGGGCATCGAGGTCACGCACAAGCCGCTCCAGGGCAAGCGACCGGAGCTGACGCCGCATGCCGTCGCGCGCGCGATCTCCTGCGCGTCCGCTGGCCGCGAGGTCATCGCGGTGGCGCTCCACGGCCGCCCAGGCATCCTCCACCCCCCGGCCCTCGAGGGCCTGGGTCAGGATGACCGGGGGGATCCAGTCGTCGGTCGGCACCAGGGTGAGCGCCGACTCGACCTCGCCCGCCAGGATGTCCGCGCCGGGGCGGTCGCACTTGTTGATGACGATGACGTCGGGGATCTCCATGACCCCCGCCTTGATGGCCTGGATCGCATCACCGCTGCCGGGCATGAGCACGAGCATCACGGTGTCGACGAGCGCCTGCACCTCGACCTCGTTCTGCCCGGCGCCCACTGTCTCGATGATCACCACGTCGAAGCCCGCGGCGTCGAGGATCGTCACGGCGTCGGCCGTGGCCTCCGAGAGACCCCCGAGGTGCCCGCGACTGGCCATCGACCTGATGAACACGCCGTCGTCGAGGAAGTGGTCGACAAGGCGGATGCGATCGCCCAGCACCGCCCCGTGGGTGAACGGACTCGTGGGGTCGACGCTCACGATGGCCACGGTCTGCCCGCGGGCGCGCAGGTGCCGCACCAGCGCCGCGGACAGCGTGCTCTTGCCGGCCCCCGGGGATCCCGTGACCCCCACGCGCACCGCGCTGCCCGACCGGGGGTGCAGAGCGCGCATCACCTGCCGGCCCTCGGGGCCGAGGGACTCGGCCATGGTGATGGCCCGGCCGATGGCCCTGCGCCTGCGGGCCAGCACGCCGTCCACCACCTGCTCGGGTGTCACGGGGCCTCCTCCAGCACCTCGCGCATTGCGGCCAGCAGCCGGTCGTTCTGGTCGGGCGTGCCCACGGTGATGCGCAGGCCGCCCGGGGCGCCGAAGCCGGCGGTGGGCCGCACGATGACACCGCGCGTGGTGAGGGCCCGGTCGATCGCGGCGGCGCGATCCTCCCCCACCTCCACGAACACGAAGTTGGCCTCGGACGGCAGTGGGTCGAGTCCCAGGGCGCGAAGGCCATCGGCCATGCGTGCGCGCTCTGTGCGCACCTCGCCCATTCTCCGCGGCAACTCGACGTCGGCGTCGGACAGCGACGCCAGGGCGGCCGCCTGCGCCACCGCGTTCACGTCGAAGGCGTTGCGCACCGGCGCGAGGGCCTCGGCCAGGCCCGGGGGGCCCGCCATCCAGCCCACGCGCAGCCCGGCCAGCCCGAACGCCTTGCTGAAGGTGCGCATGACCACCAGGTACCGCCCGTCACGCAGCAGGGCCGTGCCGTCGTGGCCTCCCGCCGGGAGGTACTCGAAGTACGCCTCATCCAGGACCGGGAGCACGTGCGGCGGCAGGGCGTCCAGGAAGTCGAGCAGCGCCGCGTTGTCCACCACCCCGCCGGTCGGGTTGTTGGGGCTCACGACGGCCACGATCTTGGTGCGGGGGCCGATGGCGCCCGCCACCGCGTCGAGGTCGTACGACCCATCGGGGCGCAGCGCCACGGGGGTCCAGGTGGCGCCCTCCGCCATGGCGCCCTGGCGGTACGAGATGAACGACGGCCACCCCATCACCAGCTCATCGCCCGGGTCGAGCAGCGCCATGCACAGCAGCTTGATGAGGCTGTCCATGCCGTTGCCCACGATGATCCGCTCGGGGTCGATGCCGTGGCGATCGCCGAGTGCGTCGCGAAGTGCCCAGGCGCCCGGGTCGGGATAGAGGTTCTGCTCGCGCGATGCCGCGGCGATCGCCTCGAGCGCCGCGGGGAACGGCGGGTAGGGGCCTTCGTTGGACGCCAGCTTGGTGATCGGGATGTCGCCGAGCTCGCGCTGCAGGTCGGACAGCGGGCGGCCCGGCACGTAGGCCTGCACCGACGCCAGGGCCGGGCGGATCAGTGCGGGATCAAGGCGTGGTGCGTCGGGCACGGAACGGAGGCTACACTCGCCGCCCATGCCGGAATTGGATGACCTCGGACTCTTCCCGCTCGGCCTCGTGCTGCTTCCCGGCGAGAGGGCGCCCCTTCACCTGTTCGAACCGCGCTACCGGCAACTGCTGGCCGACTGCGTGCTGGACGACCAGCCCTTCGTGATCCTCCAGGACCACGGCGACGGGGCGTCGCCCATCGGCTGCACGGCGCGGTTCGTGGCGCTCGGCCGCCGGTTCGTGGATGGACGCATGAACGTGACGGTCATCGGCGAGCGCGTCGTGCGGGTACTCGAGGAGACCTCCGGGCGCCTGTACCTCTCTGCGTGGGTGGAGGATGTCGCCGACGACTCCCCCGACGCGCCGGATGACGACCAGGCCGAGGTGCGCGATCTGTTCGCCAGGCTCGTGGCCGAGATCGCCGGATCCAGCACCCCGCCACCGATCCGCGAGGACATCCCGCTCTCGTACGCCATTGCCGGGATGATCGAGATGCCCGCCGAGCCCAAGCAGGACCTGCTCGAGTGCCGCGACGAGCAGGTGCGCCTGGGGATGGTGCGCGACATCCTGTCGGCCGCCCTCGACGGGGCCGACAAGGAGCGCATCGCGGCGGCCCGCGCCCGCACCAACGGCAAGGTCGCCCTGCCGTGACCGGCCCGGTCGCGGTCGTGCGGCCACGGCGCATCGCGTGGGTCGAGGGGCCCGATGCCCGCGCCCTGCTCCACGGGCTGCTCACCGCAGATGTCGGGGCGCTCGAGGTGGGTCAGGCGCTGCGGTCGCTCGTGCTCACCACGCACGGCCACGTGGTCGCCGGCATGGCGGTGGCGCGCGAGGGCGACGAGGCCTTCACCCTGCTGCTCGACCCGGCGCCGGCACCCGACGGAGTGGCGGTCATCACGGCCCACCATGTGTCGGAGGACGCCGAGGTGCTCGGCCCGGAGGATGCCCAGGTGCTGGTGGCCACCGACGACCTGGCAGCCACGCTGGAGGGATCGGGCGACCTCACCGTGCCGGGGGCCATCCCGGGCACCATCGAGGTGCTGGCCGACGACCCCACCGCGCTGGCGGCCACCCTGGGCATCGCGCTGGCCCCGGAGTCCGCCCTCGAGGCGCTGCGCGTGGACCTTTGCGCGCCCGCCATCGGCATCGACACCGGCGATCGCACGCTGGTGCAGGAGGCCCTGCTCGACGACGCCGTCTCGTACGACAAGGGCTGCTACCTGGGGCAGGAGACCGTTGCCCGGCTGCATTACCGCGGCCACCCGAACCGGCGCCTGGTGCGCATCGGGCTGGATGCGCCCGTGCAGCCGGGCACCGAGGTCGTCGGGGACAGCGGCCCCGCGGGCACCGTGACCAGCGTCGCCGATGTGCCCGGTCGGGGGTGGACCGCCCTTGCGCTGGTGCGCCGCGAGGTACCGGATGGGACATCTGTCGATGTCGGCGGCACGCCGGGGCGGGTACTGCCCCCGGGCTGAGGGACCGGTGCTAGCGTCGATTCCCATGGGGTTCCGACGCGAGGACCGCGCAGAGGCCGCCCGGCAGTCGTGGGTGGTGCGCCTCTTCTACGACACAGGTGGCGACCTGCGCGGCTGGCGTGCCCTCGGCGTGGTGGCGGCCCTCGCGGCGGCCGTGGTGCTGGGTACGGTCATGGTGTCGTTCGCCGGAGCCGCCTTCGGGCCCGAGACCCTCACCATCGGGGCGCTCATCGTGTTCCTCGCGATCAAGATCCCGCTGCTGGTGTTCGTGTTCTGGATCCTCATGCGTCAGGGGGGCGGCTACACGCAGTCGGACCTCTCGTCCACCGAGAGGTCGCGCGTGCTGGAGAGCCTGGTGCAGCAGGCGCGCGAGGCCAGGGGTCGGCCCGACGAGGCAGAGCGCCTGCGCTGGGCGTCGCGCGAGGCCTGGCGCATCGCCGACGAGGCCCCCGATGATGAGCGGGCAGCCGCCATCGCCGTGGCCGTGGAGATCAGCGGGATGAAGCCGACGCCCGCCAAGGGCACCGCACCCTCCTAGGCGAAGACCAAGGCGTCGTCGACCTCGCCCTTGGCGAGGCCCTCCTCGATCTTGTCGAAGGCCATCTGGTGCACCACCGCCGCGATGTCCTCCGCGGTGCCCGCAAGCGCCTCGGGGTGCCGCGCCTGCACGGTGACCCGGCCGACGAAGCAGGTCTTCACTGCCACGACCTGACCACCTTCGCGCACCTCCACGTTGAACCCCCACAGGGTGTGGGCCTCGTCGGTGAGGGACGTCCGCGGCGGCTCGGCCACCAGTTCGAACTCCCGGCCCGAGGCCGTCACGTTCCGTGTGCTCATAGGTCCACCACCCGCCCCTCGTCGTCCACGCCGGCCGCACCCCCGCCCCGCCGGTGGTCGCCCGCGGCCCGAAGGCCATCGCCGGACGCCCCCGCGGCAGAGACGCCGCCGAAGTACAGGTTTGCCTCGCTCCACAGGCGCAGGTCGAAGCCCTGGGACCCGAGCGCACGGGTCGCGGCCTCGGGCACCCCGCCCTCGACATCCACGCCGCCGCCCTCGTGATGGATGCGCGGCCTGCGCACCGCGGCGGCCGGATCGGCCCCCGCATCCACCATTCCCGCGACGACCATGAGGATCGCAGAACGCAGGCGGTTTGACCCTGCCGACCCGAGGGCCGCGAACGGCTGGTCCCCTCGCAGCAGCATGGTGGGGGCCATCATCGATGTCATCCGCAGGCCGGGCGGCAGCGATCCGAAGCCCGCCGGGTTCAGGTCGCTCTCGCCCAGCATGTTGTTCAGCAGCACGCCCGTGCCCGGGGCCACCACGCCCGATCCCGATCCATTCGACGACGACAGGCTTGCCATGCCGCCCTCGGGGTCGATGGCGCTTACGTGGGTCGTGCCCGTGGGCTTCTGCGACGGTGGCCTGCCCGACGACCCCGCATCGCGCCACGCGGCCCAGAAGCGCTCGAGGAAGCCCTCGTCGCCCAGCCCCTCATGGAACTCCGGGCCCCGCATGGCGTTCGCAGCTGCCTGGGCCGCCGCCATGCGGGTGTAGAAGGCGCTCTCGTCGCCATCGGCGGGCATGCGGTCCAGGTGGTCGAGGGCCGCGGCGATGAGCACACCACCACTGGAGGGCGGCGGGTTGGTGAGCACCGTCACGTCGCGGAACCTCACCTCGAGGGGGCGGCGCTCCACCACCGCGTACGCCGCCAGGTCGTCGCGCGTGAGAAGCCCCCCGGTGGCCGACAGGTATCGCACGATCTCCTCGCCCACCACGCCGTCGTACAGGCAGGCCGCGCCCTCCCGGCCGAAGCGCTCGAGGGTGCCCGCCAGGTCGGGGAACACCAGTTGGGCACCGGGCGCGGACACACGGCCATTGGGCGTGAACTGCGCGGCGCTCGCGGGGGTGTGGCGCAGCATGTCATCGAGGATGCGGTGCAGGTAGGCGGCCTCCTCCCCCACCACCACGCCCTCGCGGGCAAGGTCGACCGCGGGCGCCACCAGGTCTGCGAGCGGCAGCCGACCGAAGCGACGCGAGGCCTCGTCGAGCCCGGCGAGCATTCCCGGCACGGCGACGGATGCCGGGCCGATGTGGAACACCTGCTCGGTGGTGCCGAAGGGCACCGTGAACGCATGGAGGTCGGCCGGATCGAGACGACGCCCCCCGGGGCCGAGGCCGGGCACCGCCACGAAGAAGTCGAGGATGGTCGCGGGGCCGCCCGGCGGTCGCACCATGAGGAACCCGCCGGCGCCGGGCCCCGTGAGCACCGCCTCGGCAACTGCCGATGTGAGCGCCGCCGCGATGACGGCGTCGGTCGCCGTGCCGCCCGCCGCGAGGGCCCGGGCCCCGGCACGTGCGGACAGCGGGTGGCCCGCCGCGACAGCGCCCGTTATCACCGGGCGCGCCCGGCTATGCGGCCGAGCCGCCGTCCGGGTCGGACGAGCCGCCCTCGTCCTCCACGTTGAAGAGGCGGGTCGACTGCTCGCTGGAAGGAGCGGGGGGCTGGGTGTCCTGCGACGCCGGGGCCGGCACCGGCAGGTCGGGCTGCGGGTCGGGTGCTGCGGCGAGCACCGGCGGTGCCTCGGGCGGCGCCTTGGGCTCGACGGGCGGCGGCACGTCCGCCGACAGGTCCGGGGCCTCAGGCGGCTCGGCGATGTCACCGCCGCCGCTCAGCGACACCGGCTCGGGCCGTTGCCTGCGCCCGCGCTCCACCCGGGTGGCCGGGGTGCGGGCCGCCGTGGAGCCCGCGCGGGCCGGGGTACCGGAGAGCCCGGCGGCGATCACCGTGACCCACACCTGGTCATCCAGGGTGTCGTCGATGGTCGCGCCGAAGATGATGTTGGCGTCGGGGTCCGCGGCGTCGGCGACCACCTGGGCGGCCTCGGTGACCTCGATGAGCGACATGCTGGGGCCACCGGTGATGCCCAGCAGGATGCCCCGGGCGCCATCGATGGGGGTCTCGAGAAGCGCCGACGAGATCGCGGCGGTGGCGGCGTCCGTCGCCCGGCTGCCGCCGCTGGCGTACCCGATGCCCAGCAGCGCGGTGCCGGCGTCCTTGAGGATGGTGCGCACGTCGGCGAAGTCGACGTTGATCAGGCCGGGCAGGGTGATGAGGTCGCTGATGCCCTGCACGCCCTGGCGCAGGAGGTCGTCGGCCACCGCGAAGGCCTGCACCACGCTGGTGCCCCGCTCGAGCACGCTCATGAGGCGGTCGTTCGGGATGACGATGACGGTGTCGGCGGCGTCGCCCAGGTGCTGGATGCCCTGGTCGGCGGTGCCCGCGCGCTTGTTGCCCTCGAAGTTGAACGGGCGGGTGACCACCGCAACGGCAAGTGCGCCCAGTTCGCGGGCCACCTTGGCGACGATGGGCGCGCCACCGGTGCCGGTGCCGCCACCCTCGCCGGCGGCGATGAACACGAGGTCGCTGCCGCGCAGCACGCGGCGCAGGTGCTCCTCGCTCTCGCGGAAGGCCATCTCGCCCAGCGCGGGGTCGCCACCGGTACCCAGGCCACGCGTGACCTCGGCGCCCACCGGGATGACCACATCGGCGCGACTGGAGTCGAGCGCCTGGCGGTCGGTGTTGATCGCGATGAACTCGACGCCGTGCACGCCGGCCTCGATCATGCGGTCGACCGCGTTGCAGCCGCCACCGCCCACGCCGACCACGCGGACGACCGCGTGGCCCTCGGCGCGCATGGGGATCTCCTGGCGCGCCTCGGAGGGGCTCTCGGACTGCAGGCCCTGGGCCCCGCCGTCACCTGGGGTGGTGCTCCTGAACAGGTCCGCGAGCGGACCCTCGCGCATGGACTGCTTCTTCACGAGGCCAGTCTAAGGTTCGGTCCGGACTGCGGCCTCACATCGCGCACGGGACGCCTCACCTTCTCGAGGTCGTCGGTCCACACGCCGTCGCGCTCCAGCACCTCGCGGGCCATCTGGCGGTACCACCTGGCGGCCTGTCCGGTGCTGTCGTAGGCGAGGATGCTCTTGCCCTGCACAGGGGCCTCGGCGAACCGGACGGTCTTGCCGATGCGGGTGCGGAACACCACATCGCCGAAGTTGTCGATCAGCACGTCCACGGCCTCGCGGCAGTGCATGGTGCGGCCGTCGTACATGGTGGGGAGGATCCCGAAGATGTGCACGTCGGGGTTCAGGTGCTCCTGCACCTGCTCGAGCGTCTGGGTCAGCTGGGCCAGGCCGCGCAGCGACAGGTACTCGCACTGCACCGGAACGATCACGCCCTGGGCGGCCACCATCGCGTTGATGGTGAGCAGGCCGAGCGACGGCGGGGTGTCGAGGATGATGTAGTCGTACTGCGTTCGCACGGGCTCGAGCGCGCGCTGCAGGGCGCGCTCGCGGCCGATCATGCTCGACAGCGAGAGCTCTGCGCTGGCGAGCTCGATTCCGGCCGGTGCGATGTCGATCTCGCGGACCTGCACGATGTCCTTGATCGGCAGGGACTTCACCAGCACGTCGTACATGCCGTCGCGCAGGTTCTCGACGTCGATCCCCTGGCTCATCGAGAGGTTGCTCTGCGGGTCGAGATCGACCACCAGCACGCGCTGACCCTTCTCATGGAGTGCAGCGGCAAGGCTCAGCGACGAGGTGGTCTTCGCGACCCCGCCCTTTTGGTTCGCCATTGCCAGAACGCGTGCCTGACGCGTCATCTCGTGTCCTCCAGGAAGTGTGCCGGTGCGCCTGTCGTTTCCACGTGCGCGGGCCGACTCCTGCCGCCCCTCCGTCAGCGCGGGCGGGGAACCAGCGCCGCGGGCGGCACGGGGCCCCCGGAGTACCCCGAGATCTCCGAGGCGCGCACCATGCGCGCCATGGCGCCCGGCGCGATGTCGGTGGTGGCCCGCATTGAGCCGAGCGACGCCAGCAGCACGGCCTCGTCGATCTCCTTGCCGGTCGACTCCGACAGCATCTCGTTGAACCTGCGGGCCACGGCGACGCGGTCGGCCTGGGCGCGGCGAACGGCCTGCGCGTTGGCGCGCACCAGCGCACGGGTGGCCTCGGGGTTGGCCTTCACGAATTCCTCGGTGGCCACGAGGATCGTCGCGGGAATGCTCCACGCGTCGATCTGGCGGTCGATGGCGGGCACCGGCACGGCGAGGCCCTCGGCGGCCAGGCGCTCGCCGAAGGGCGCGGGTGCGAGGGCAGCGTCCACCACTCCCTGCTTCATGGCCTCAACCAGGGCCGCGTTCTTGATCGGCACCACCTCCACGTCGCCGCCCTGATCGGCCGCGCGCAGGCCCGCCCCCTCCAGCAGCAGCCGCAGGGTGAGGTCCTGCGTGTTGCCGTGGGACGGAACCGCAACACGGCGACCGGCGAGGTCGGCGGTTGACCGAATTCCGCTGCCCGGGCGCGCGACGAGCGACTGCCCGCCGGTCACGACCCCCGCCAGCAGGCGCAGGCGCCCGGGTGCCCGGCTCTCGGCCAGCACATAGGGGCCCGGGCCCATGTAGCCGGCGTCCAGCGACCCGCCGAGCAGGGCGCTGACCTCCTCGGGCCCGCTCGCGAACACCTGCTCCTCCACGGGCAGGCCCGCCAGCCCGTCGGCGAACTCGCGCTGCAGGGCGACCAGCGCCGGGCCATGCGTGATGTTCAGGAAGAAGCCGACGCGCACGGAGTCGGCCGGGCCGCCTCCTCCCCCGCAGCCCGCAAGAATCGCCATCGATGCCATCACCACCGCGGCCAGCACCGCGGCGGCGGCGGACCTAGCGCGCACCCACCAGCCCCCAGCGGCGGTTGACCCAGCGCTCGAGGCGGGTGAAGAACAGCTGCTCGGTGACGATGCCCACCACCAGGATCACCAGGATCACGGCCATCACCACATCGATGGCGCCGATCTCGCGGCCCAGCTCGAGCACCCCGCCCAGGCCCGCGGCGCCGGTCACCACGATCTCGGCAGCCATCAGCGCGCGCCAGGCGAACGACCAGCCCATCTTCAGGCCGGTGACGAGGCTGGGGACGATCGCGGGAAAGATGAGCGTGCGCTGCATGAAGAAGCCCTTGGCCCCCAGCGCCTCGCCCGCCATGAGGAGCGTGGGCGAGATCTGGTGCATCGCGCCGTACGTGGCCAGCGCCATGGGCTTGAAGGTGCCGAAGGCCACGATCGCCAGCACGGCGGTGCCGTTGAAGCCGAACCACAGGATGGCGAGCGGCAGGAAGGCGATGGTCGGCACTGCCTGCAGGCCGGCGATAACGGGGCGTATGCCCTCTTCGAGGAACCGCGATCCGCCGGTGGCGAGACCGAGGATCACGCCGGCAACCACGCCGATGGCCCACCCCTCCACCAGCCTGAGCAGCGTGGCGCCGAGATCGGTGAGCAGGGCGCGCTCCGTGAACAGCGTGCCGAGGGTTCCCAGCACGTCGCCCGGGCTGGGCAGCTTGTACGGGTCGACCCAGCCCGCGGCCGTCACGATCCACCACAGCAGCAGCAGGGCGATGACGAACCAGCTCTTGCGCAGCAGCACGAGCATGGCGTTGCCGACGCCCCGCGACACCGTTGCCGCCGTGCCCCGGTCCTTCCCGGCGGTGGTGCTCACAGGGCAGAGACCTCCGCGGCCTGTGCGCGACGCTCGACGTCGTCGTCGACCTCGGCGCGCAGGCGGTCGAGCATGTCGTGGCGCAGCTCCAGCAGCGCGGGGTCGGCCTCATCGCGCGGACGCGCGATATCGATGTCGTAGGTCTTGACGATGCGCCCCGGCCCCGACGACAGCAGGTGCACCGTGTCCGACAGGAACGCCGCCTCGATGAGGTTGTGGGTCACGAACACCACCGCCGGCTGCGTCTCGATCCAGATGCGCTGCAGCTCGTCCTGGAGGATCGTGCGCGTCTGCGCGTCGAGTGCGCTGAAGGGCTCGTCCATCAGGAGGATCTCGGGCCGCATCACGAGGGCGCGAGCGATTGACGCACGCTGGCGCATGCCGCCCGAGAGCTCATACGGGTGCTTGTCGGCCACGTGGTCAAGGCGCACCAGGCTCAGCGCTTCCCCGACCCTCTCGCGACGCTCGGCCTTCGGCACCTTGTGCGCACGCAGGCCGTACTCGACGTTGTGGAACACCGAGAGCCACGGGAACAGCGCGGCGTCCTGGAACACGATCGCCCTGCCCTCCCCCGGTCCGGTCACGGGCTTGCCCAGGGCCTCCACGGTCCCGGAGTCGGGAGCGAGCAGCCCGGCGATCATCCCGAGCAGCGTGGACTTCCCGCAGCCGCTCGGACCCACGAGGCTCACGAACTCGCCGCGTGCCACCTCGAACGAGGTCGGCAGCAGGGCCGCATGCTCGCTGCGCTCGTATGTCTTGCACGCGTCCACGACGCGCAGTGCCGGCTGATCCATCGTCCTCCCCGGAACACGACTCCGGTCGGTTGGCGGCCGTCATACAAGCATTGCTTATGACAGGAATCAACCCCTCTTGTCAGCGGATGCCCTCTCGCCCGGACGCCCAGGGGCCCGATCTTCGCCCGGTCGACCTATTCGAACGGTCTCCCAGTCGAAATCGGTCCCCCGGGCTGCGCCCCGCGCATCCGCCACGAAGGCCGGACCGCGCCGAACCACGGCGCGCAGGCGTCGGCCGCCGATTTCGGTCGAACGACCGTTCAGAAGGGAGGAGACCGAAGATCGGCGGCCGACGCCGTCCCCGCAAGGAGCCGGGGTGCGATGCACAGCGCGCAGGACGGATGGCCGATTTCGTGCGGACGACCGTTCGAATAGGTCGGCCGTACGAAGATCGGCCA
>CAZIQQ010000005.1:17764-39904 GCA_964541555.1 uncultured Bifidobacterium sp.
TCGGCCTCGGCCTGCTTTGCCGAGAGCTCGCGGAACTGGCTGAGCAGGGCGCCGGTGGCGCGCGGGTCGAGGGTGGACGCCCCGGAGGCGGCGTCGCGGATGGCCTGGGTGAGCCTCTCGGCGTCGGCCTGCTTGAGCAGGTAGCCCGAGGCACCGGCCATCACCGAACCCACGATGGCCTCCTCGTCGGAGTACGAGGTGAGCATGACCACGCGGATGTCGTCGTTCTCCTGCTTGATGCGCCTGCAGGCGTCGACCCCGCTGCCGTCGGGCAGGCGGATGTCCATCAGCACGACGTCCGGCGTGAGCTGGGCGGCCATCTGCACCGACTCGGCCACCGAACCGGCCTCCCCCACCACGCGGAAGCCGCCGGTGTGCGAGAGCAGCGACCGCAGGCCCAGTCGCACCACATGGTGGTCGTCGACGATGAGCACGCGGATGGGATCGGTGGGGCTGGGCGTCATGTGCTGATCACCTCGTCGGTCACGCTGGTGCGCGTGGCCGGCATCTCGGTTGCCTCGACGTCGTCGAGTGGGACGGCGAGCACGACGCGCGTGCCGCCGGTGGCGCTTGGTTCGATCACCACGCGCCCACCGAGCCAGCGGGCACGCTCCTGCATGTTACGGACGCCATTGCCATGTCCGTCATGTGATCGGTCGGGCAGGGTCTCGGGGAAACCCGATCCCGTGTCGGCGATGACCAGGTTGATCTCGTCGGGACGGAACGCGAGGGTCACTTCCACCGCGCAGGGGCCGGCATGGCGGGCCACGTTCGCAAGCGCCTCGCTGAGCACGTGGCGCAGGTGCTGCCCGGCGTCGTCGGGCAGCGGGCCGCAGGTCTCGATGCCCGTCACGCGGTACGCCACCTCGAACCGCGTGTCACCCGCGAACTCGACCACCACCCGGTCGAGGTCCGACGCGATGCCCGCGGGGCCGCCATCGGGCGCCTGCAGGCCGCGGATGTACCCGCGCAGGCCGTCGATGGTCGAGTTGAGGCTGCCCACCACCCCGCGGATCTCATCGCGGGCGTCGGGGTCGTCGGTGTTCAGCGCGATGGCCTCGAGGTGCAGGCCCGACGCGTAGATCGACTGGATCGTGCCGTCGTGCAGGTCGCGTCCGAACCTCGCGCGCTCCTCGGCCACGAGCCGGGCGCGGTCGAGGGTCTCCTCGCGCTGGACGGCCTCGACCTCGAAGATGTCGAGAAGCTTGATGAAGGCCAGCAGCAGCACCCCCGCCACGATGGTGCGCACCACCGCCAGCGGGAAGCCAGTGGCGTCGAACCACGCGACCTCGTTGGCGATGCCCCCCGGTGCCCACGGGGCAGGATCCACGATGAAGCCGCCCACCAGCGCGTACGCCAGGAATGCCGCGGCGGCGACCGCGGCGAACGGGCGGATGCCCGTCATGCCCTCGCGCGTGAGGTCCTCGCGCTGCACCCACATGCCGTAGGCGGACAGCAGCGCCCCGGGGATGACGAACACGTAGCGCGAGAGGGCGCCGGCGGTGGCCTCCCACTCGAGCACGCCCCAGCCCTCTTCCCCCGCGACGATGGTCGAGACCACGAGGATCGCCCCCCACGCCACCACCGAGGCGATGGTGAGGGGCACCAGGTGGCGCCTCGTCCACGGCACGAGGCGCAGGCCGAACTGCAGCAGGAACACCACGGCGATCGACTGCAGCACCGCACGGATGACCACCAGCGACTCGATGACCTCGGGCGCCAGGTAGGTGGCCTGGATTGGCACGAACACGTAGCCCCACACCACGAGGGCCCCGAGGAAGGCGAATGAGGCCAGCCAGATGAGCGACGACGTCAGCGCGAGCCGCGTGGCACGGCGACGCTGCAACCACAGCGCGAAGCCGAGGGCGAAGAGGACAACCCCGTGCACGAACACGAGGAGGCTGTCGTTCTGTTCGAAGAAGGTCTCCACAGATGCGGTGCCCCCCGGCGCCGGGGCCGGGGGGCGCCCACACTAGTGCGGAATCACCCCCGTCAGGAGCCTGCGAGCTCCTCGAGATGCGCGCGGAGCTCATCCAGCGACTCGGCCTGGGCAGCCGCGACGACCTCGGGCTCCTCCACGAGCGCGCGGCGCTCCATGGGGTTGAGGCGGTTGGTCACGTACGGGTCGTCCAGTACCTCGGTGAGCGACCGCCCCTGCGAGAGCTGGCCGGTCGTGTACTCGATGAGGCGCTTGTGCTTGGCGCTCTCATCGGTGATGAGGCTGTGGATGGTCTCCTTGATGCTCATGCGATGGCCTCCCGGGCCTGGGCCGCCGGCACCGGGCCCATGGCGCGAAGGCGCCTGATCCGCTCATCCATGGGCGGGTGAGTGGAGAAGAGCTTGGTGATGCCACGGCCGTGGAACGACGCGAACGGGTTGACGATATACATCTGCGCCGTCGCGGGGTTCGGGTCCATGGGCACGCGCTCCGCCCCGGCCTGCAGCTTCTCGAGCGCGCTCGCGAGCGGCTCGGTCTCGCCCATCAGCTCGGCGCCCGTGCGGTCGGCCTCGTACTCACGGCCACGCGAGATCGCCAGCTGGATCATCGTGGCGGCGATGGGCGCGATGATCATGGCCGCGATGGCCGCGATGCCGCTGAGACCGCCCTCGTCGTCGCCCCCGCCGAAGATCAGCGAGAACTGCAGCCAGTTGGCGACCGCGGCGATGGCACCGGCGGCCATGGCGGCCACGCTCGCGATGAGGATGTCGCGGTTCTTGATGTGGGCCATCTCGTGCGCGATCACGCCCTCGAGCTCGCGCGCGCTCAGCTGGTACTGGATTCCCTCGGTCACCGCGATGGCGGCGTGCTTGGGGTTGCGGCCACAGGCAAAGGCGTTCGCCTGCTGGTCGGGGGTCACGTACACGCCCGGCTTCGGGCACCCGGCGCGGGCGGCGAGGCGATCGACCATCGCGTGCAGCTCGGGAGCCTGCTCGGGCGTCACCGCGACGGCGCGCGACATCTTCAGCGCCATCGGGCCGCTCATCCAGTACATGGCGAAGTTGAAGGCGACCGCGATGATGACCATCACGATAAGGCCGGTGGTGCCACCGATGATCCCGCCCAGCAACACGAGCAGCGCCGTGAGGGCGGCCATCAGCATCGCGGTCTTGAAGTAGTTCCAGCCGGTCTTGGCGCCGGAGCTCATCGATCCTCCAGTTGTCATGATCTGGCGGGGGAATCCCCGAACGCGTGTCAGTATAAGAGCGCTTATGACGCGAACCCGGCGAGCGGCCATTGTGCCTCGGTTAAGACTCATCACCCTCGCCGGTGCCATGTTCGCGCTGCTCGCGGGCCTCTTCGCGGGCTGCGGGGCAGGCGGCCTGATGGAGCAGCAGAGCCTCGAGGCCGACCCGGCATTCCTCGTGCGCATCCTGCCCACGCGCCCCGGCCTGGACATCGCGGGTGCGGGCACCAGCGGCGGGGCCGAGGCCCTGGCACCCGCCGCGCTCGACAGGACGATTCCCGAGCTCGAGAAGAGCGCACGCGAGGCCGGCCTGCAGAAGATGGCCGTGCGCCGGTGGACCGGTCCGGATGGTGCGCGCCTGGTGGCGGTCGCCGGCCTGTGGGACGACGGATCGGCCGCCAGCGCGATCGGGGGCGAGATCGCCCGGGCGGCGGTGCCCGATGGCCGTGCATGGACGCCATCCGGGTTCGGGGCCGCCCAGGGCTTCCGCACGGACGACGCGCGGTCGCTCAGCGTGATCATCGGGAAGGTCTGGATGTTCGTGCGCGCCGAGGGCCCCATCGGCGACGACGCCGTGGTGCGCACGATCGAGCTCATGCGCAAGGCGGCCGCACAGCAGGACGAGCAGGGCACGGGTACCCGTGGGTAGGGAGCTGCAGCGCACCTACCGGGGTAGGGCCTGGCGCGAGGAGGACCCGGAGGACCACCGCGGCCTGCACGAGCAGCACCGCGAGGAGCGCGCGGTGCTCATCGCATCGCTCAACTGCTCGCCCGTGGAGGAGACCGACCGGCTCACCGAGATGGGCGACCTGCTCGACACGGCCGGCGCCACCGTGGTGCACCGGGTCGTGCAGCATCGCGACCGCCCCGATCCACGGCTGTACCTGGGGCGCGGGCGCCTGGACGAGCTGGCCGAGTGGGTGAAGGAGAACAAGCCCGACCTGGTGGCCTGCGAGGGCGACCTCTCGGCCGGGCAGCAACGGCACCTCGAGGACAAGCTGAAGACCCGCGTGGTCGATCGCACCGGGGTGATCCTCGACATCTTCGCGCTGCACGCCCGCTCGGCCGAGGGCAAGCTGCAGGTGGAGCTCGCACAGATGGAGTACTCGTACTCGCGCCAGGAGGGGCTGTGGCAGCACCTCGAGCGCCTGGGCGGCGGCGTGGGCACCCGGGGCCCGGGCGAGAGCCAGCTGGAGTCCGACCGCCGGATGATCCGCTCACGAATGGGCGTTCTGCGAAAGCGCATCGACGAGGTATCGAAGAGCCGCGACACCATGCGCGAGGAGCGCCTGGCATCGGCCACCACGCGCGTGGCGCTGGCCGGCTACACCAACGCCGGCAAGTCGAGCCTGATGAATGCGCTCACCGGTGCGCACGTGGATGTCAACGACGCCCTCTTCGAGACGCTCGACGCCACCACCCGGGCGTTCTCGAAGGACGGCATGAAGGTGCTGGTGTCCGACACCGTCGGCTTCATCCGGCATCTCCCCCACCAGCTGGTCGAGTCGTTCCGGTCCACCCTCGACGAGGTACGCGACGCCCATCTGATCGTCCACGTGGCCGATGCATCCGAGGACGACGAGGGGCGGGCGGCGCGGGCGACTGCGGTGGAGGAGGTGCTCGACGAGATCGGCGCCGGCGAGGTGCCCAGGCTGCTGGTGCTGAACAAGGTCGACCTTCTCGACGACGACGAACGTGACGCGCTGGAATGGCGCTACCCGCAGGCCGTGATGACCTCCGCAGTCACCGGCGAGGGCCTCGACGAGCTCCGCGACCGGCTTCTCACCACCGCCCGCGCCCGCTGGGAGCGCCTGGAGCTGGCCGTGCCCTACTCACGCGGGGACGTCATCTCGGCCGTGTACGCGCACGGGCGAGACGTGGTGCAGGACGCCGGGCCGGACGGCACGGTGATCAGGGCGCTCATGCCCCCGGCGGATGCCGCCCGGGTGCGCGCCCTGCTCGAGCGCGGCTAGTTGCGGATGAACACCCGGGTGCCGACCTCCACCCGCGGGTAGAGGTTCTCGACATCCGAGATGTACATGCGGATGCAGCCGTGCGACGCCATGCTGCCGATGGACGACGGATTCGGCGTGCCGTGCATGCCGATGCCCGGCGCCGAGGTGCCGATCCAGCGGGTACCCAGCGGGTTGCCGGGGCCCGGGGGCACCGGCCCCAGCCCGGCGGCCCACGGCGAGTCGGGCGGGAACCACGTGGGGTTCATCTGCTTGCTGACCACCGAGTAGTTGCCGGTGGGCGTGGGGTACGCGGGCTGGCCGATGGCGATCGGGTACGACCTGATGCGCTTCATCACCGTGCCGCCGGGCTTGGTGGTTCCGCGGTACAGGCGAAGCTTGAAGGAGCTCTTGTCGATGACGATGACCGGCCCCACCGACGTGACCGTGGGGCGCACCCGCTTGACCACCAGCGCATAGGGGGTGGCCGGCCGCGGCTGCGTGAATGCCGGGGTCAGCAGGGCGACCGACCTGGGCACGTCGATCTCCGAGCCCAGCCGCGCCTGGCGGATGATGGGCTGAAGCCCACGCACGGTGACGGCGGCGTCCTTGCCGCCCACCTCGTACTGCGTGGCACGCCAGGTGAGCACCTCGCGCAGCTTCTTCTGCTCGATCGACTGCACCACGGGAACGTCAACGGTCGTGCCGGCGGCGGGCGCCTGCTGGAACGCCTGCACGATGGCCTGGTCGACATCGGCCCGGTAGCCCACGGCATCCGGCGCGATGGTGAACTGCTTCCTCTCGAACGTGACCGGCATCGGCACGCGGCGCGGGGTGACCAGCTGGTCGTACACGCGCTGGCGGGCGTCGAGGCCGGCAAGGCCCGAGACATCCACGCCGCCAACCAGCACGCCCGCCGGAATCGTGCCGGCGGGGAACTGCACCGCGGGCGGGGTGGCCGCCGGGTCCTGGGCAAGGGCCCCGGCCGGCGCAACCACGAGGGCTGCGAGGGCCAGGCGAACGGCGGCTGTGCGTACGGGCAACGTGACTCCGGAAGGCTGCGGCGGCGGAACGGGGGCATGCTAGCGCCGACCCCCGCGGCCCCATTTCCCGGGGGTTGCCGGATGACCGGCGTAACGGCTGGCCGGAAGGGGAGGATGTCGTCACCCGTTCGGCGTATTGTGCCGGCACCAGTCGTGTTCGCCGATGCCACACACATCGAGGCCACCATCGGGGAAGACCCCGGTGAGATCGCTCCCGTGAGGGACGCGGTACACGACCTTGCCGAGAGAGCGGGATACGGCGAGCGCGCCGACGACCTCGCCCTGGCCATCGATGAGCTCATCGCGAACGCGCAGGAGCACGGCGCAGCACCCATCCGCGTGGTGGCCGAAGCCGATGCCGGCACCGGCGTGCATGTCGAGGTATGCGACTCGGGCAGCGGGTTCGACTGGTCGGAGGCCGTGCGCGAGCACCCGCCGCTGCCGGACTCCCGCCGCGGCCGCGGCCTGTGGATCGTGCGGCAGCTGGTGGACCGCGTCACCGTCGAGCGCGACGGCGACGAGGCCACGCGAATCCGGGTGGACCTGGAGCAGGCCGCCTAGGCGCCCCGAAGGGGTGGAACCCGGTCGCGCCCGTGCCAACGCGCAAACGGATCACGACCGGAGGCAGAAGATCGGGCGCCCATTCAGCGCCCCGAAGGGGTGGAACCCGGTCGCGCCCGTGCCAGCGCGCGAACGGATCACGACCGAAGGCAGAAGACCGGGCGCCCACTCAGGGCCCCGGTTCAGCGCCCCGTGTGGCTACGCGGCGTCTGCGCGCGCGTCGGCGGCCAGACCGCCAACGCGGATGACATCACGCATCGAGAGGATGCCCACGAGCTCGGGGCCCTCGAACACGAGCACGTGGCGGATGCCGTGGCGCACCATCTGGTCGGCGGCGGTCTGCAGCGGCCACTCCGGCGCGGCGGTGATGAGCGAGCCGGTCATGTGGTCGCCCACCCGCTCGGCGTCGACGTCCATTCCGGCCGCCAGCGCCTTGAGGAGGTCGCGCTCCGTGATGACGCACGGACCGGGCAGGTCGTGGTCCATCACCACGGCGGCACCGGTCTTGTGCTGCACCATCTTGTCGGCGGCCTGACGCAGCGTGTGCGTGGGGCCGACCATCGCGTTGAGGGCGCTCATTGCGTCTCTGACCTGCTTCATGTGCGGATTGTGTCAATCGCGTGACCCGGCGTCAACCGGCGTCCGTTTGACAGGGCGCTACACTGCGCCGCTGATCTCTGGAAATACCTTGGAGGGTTGATGCTCTACGGACGCCGGCTGGATGACGCTCTCGAGCACGTCGATGGCAGCCGCTACGCGCTTGTCCACGCCGTGTCGAAGCGCGCGCGCCAGATCACGCTCTGGCTCACGGCCGACCCCGCAGAGCTGCGCTCCGAGGACGCCCCGCCGCCCGCGCCCGGCGAGCTGTCGTCGCGCGACCCGGTTGCGCTGTCCGAGGCCGAGATCCTCGCCGGCGAGGTCGACGTGCACTGGAACCCCGATGGCAGCCCGGAGGAGCGCGAGCTCCCCGACGCCACGGTGTTCGAGGCCGACCCCCTCCTGCTGGAGCTGGAGGACGAGGAGGCCATGGAGGCCGAGGACGACGGTGAGGCAGCCGTGGCGACGACCCTGGTCGAGGCCCTCGAGGCAGTGGCATCAGGCGAGGCCGATACCATCGAGGCGACGGCCGACGCGAGCATCGTCGACGCCGAGACCGCCGACGCGGTTGACGACCTCCTGGACGACGACGACGCCATCGATGCCGACGTCGACGCCGACCTCTCCGACGAGGACTAGCCGGCCCGGCCCGGTGACGGGCCGGTGACCCCGCTCGGGGTCCAGGACCTCTCGAGGGACCCCCTCGACGCCGCGCGATCGCTGGCGGCATGGGATCGTGGCGACCGGGATGAAGCCGTTCGCGAGGCCATCGGCCTCTCGAAGAAGCACCTCAACGACCGGGCCTACGCGGCGTGGATATGGGCGGGCGAGACGCCCGATGGGTGCCCGGCGTGGATCATCCCGGTGTCCGCCCAGCAGGTGAGGGACATGGCGCCCCGCAGGGCATCCGAGGTGCTCATGCGATCGCTGCGGGCGGCCGTGGAGGCCGGCGCCCTGCCCGACGCCATCGGCGTGCTCGACTGGCACGGGCTGGCGCTGCTGACGCTGCCGGGCCTGGATGACGAGATCGCCGGCCTCGCGGTGGCGGAGGCCTTCGACCCGCCGGCGCGCGGCGTGCTGGTGCCGTTGCCGCCCGACGTGCGGCCCGACGGTCCCGATGTGCTGCTGGCAGGGCCCCCGGCGCGCATGGACCCGGCCGACCCCCTCAGCGAACTGGCGGATGCGACGTGGTCGCATCCGCTGCGCGTTGCGCTGGTGCTGGCGTCCCACGGCCAGGCCATGGATGCACCGGGGTACCCGCCGGAGATCGTGTCGGAGCTCCGCCGGTGGGGGCTCGATGGGTCTCCCCCGCCGCCCGATGCGCCGAGCCTCGAGGTGGAGGACGACCCCTGCCCCCGCAGGCGACATGCGCGAACCGTGCTGCGCAGGCTGCTGCGCATGGGGAAGGTGGGCGCCCAGTACCACACGGAGTTCGACCACCTGTACCGCGGGGCGGCCCCGGAGGACCGCCACGATGCCCTGGCCATCGGCGAGGCCCTGGTACGCGCGGGGCTCCTCGGCGAGAAGCCCAGCGTGGGGCAGCGCCACGTGTACCTGCGCCGCGACTCGCTGCCGGCCATCCATGCCCTCATCGACCGCGGCGAGACCACCGATCCTGTGCTGGCCGCGGAATGGACCGCCCCGCCGCCTACTTGGTGACTGTCACCGTCACCACGGGAAGGGGCGTGGTCACCTGCAGTTCGGCGGGCTGATCCGGCCCGCCCCTCGCCGCGTAGCCGATGAGGCCGCCGATGATCAGGGCGGCGACGGCGAACACGATGGCCATGCCCCGGGTGACCATTCCGGGCTGCCGGCCACCGGGCTTCTCGCCACGCGACCTGGCGGTGCTCACGAGGCCACCGCGTCGGATGCGCCGCGCGCCCACCGCGCGAAGGCGGCGTCGAGGGTGGCCGATGAGTCCCAGGCCTCGGGCGTGCCCGGTGCGGCGCGCTCGGCGACCTCGAGGAACCAACCGGCCGACTCGCCGTACACCCGCACCAGGTCGGCCAGGGAGTACGTGGCACCGATGCGGCGGCGCAGCTCGTCGTCAACCGCCGCCACCACGCGCAGGCGGGCGTCGCGCGCAGGCCCCGGCTGGTCAAGGCGCTTCTCGCCGGCGTGCCACTCGAGCAGCGGGCCGGCCACGGCCGGGGGTACCCCCCTCATGCCCCCGCCTGCGCGCAGCATGCAGCGGGCCATTCGGCGCCGCTGCGCTCCATGATCCAGTCGCCGACCGGGTTACCGCCCTCGGCCAGGGCGAACGCCAGGTGGGCGTGCAGGCACTTGACGTGATCGGGGTCGCCCGCACCCGCCACCCGATGGCCCTCGTGCACGAACTGGTGGCGTGCGTGGGCAGCGGCGAGGGGCGCTGCCATCGCCTCGTCCTGCTCGAGCATGCGCACGCCGCCGTCGGCCTCGAGCCTGCTGACCGCCGTGGCGAGGGCGCGGCAGGTGAGCCACTCGCGGGTGGGGAACGGATACCCGCGCTCGTCGCGCGGCGCGTTCTCGATGACGGCGGGGGTGCCGAAGGGGCACCTCACGGCGACGCGGAAGCCCGGGTGGGGCTCGCGGCCGATCAGCCGCCGCACCGCCTCGGCGTCAGCCGAGGAGGCCGCTGACGAAGCCCCAGACCCCGGTGCCGTCATCGGCGGGCGCCTTCGCCGGCGGAGCGGCCTTCGTGATGCCGCGCACGGCATACGGGGTCTCCCCCGGCCGCACCATGCCCAGTTCGCGCGCGCGCTGCTCCAGCACGTCCTCGCGCCCGAGGGCCTTTATCTGCCGCGAGAGGTCGTCGCGCACCTTGCGCGCCTCGATCAGCTGCACCTGCTCGGCCCGCAGCTGATCCTTCTGGCGCATGTAGTCGCGCACCGGACCGATGTAGGCATAGGCGAGGGCGGCAATCAGCCCGACGATGAACAGTCGCTTGACCATCCCTTGCGGGGTACGCGCTGGACAGGCGACTTCCTCCCATCAGTGGTGCGAGAAGGCCGATGTTCCGGGGTACGACGCCGCCGGGCCGAGCTGCTCCTCGATGCGGAGCAGCTGGTTGTACTTGGCGGTGCGCTCGCTGCGCGAGGGCGCGCCGGTCTTGATCTGCCCGGCCCCCGTGGCCACCGCCAGGTCGGCGATGAAGGTGTCCTCGGTCTCGCCGGAGCGGTGCGAGATGATCGAGCGGTAGCCGTGGCGCGACGCGAGCTCGATGGCCGCGAGCGTCTCGGACAGCGTGCCGATCTGGTTGACCTTGATGAGGATGGCGTTGCCCACGCCGCGGTCGATGCCCATCTGCAGGCGCGCGGTGTTGGTGACGAAAAGATCGTCGCCCACCAGCTGCACGTCGGCGCCCACGGCGTCGGTGAGCAGCTTCCAGCCGTCCCAGTCGTCCTCCGACATGCCGTCCTCGATCGAGACGATCGGGAAGGCGTCACAGAGCTCGGCCCAGTACGCGGCCATCTCGGCAGACGACAGCACGCGGCCCTCGCCCTCGAGGTGGTACGAGCCGTCGCGGTAGAGCTCGGTGGTGGCCGGGTCGAGCGCGATGGCCACGTCGTCGCCGGCGCGGTAGCCGGCCTTCGAGATGGCCTCCGTCACCACCTCGAGCGCGGCGCGGTTGCTGGGCAGGTCGGGCGCGAACCCGCCCTCGTCGCCCACGCCCGTGACCAGCCCGCGGTCGCGCAGCACCACCTTGAGTGCCTGGTACACCTCGGAGCCCATCCGCAGGGCCTCGGCGAAGGTGCGGGCCCCGACCGGGGCGATCATGAACTCCTGGAAGTCCACGGAGTTGTCGGCGTGCGCGCCGCCGTTGAGGATGTTCATCAGCGGCACCGGCATGCGGTGCGCGCGGGCGCCGCCGATGTAGCGGTACAGGGGAAGGCCGGCGTCGTTGGCCGCGGCCTGCGCCACGGCGAGTGAGCACCCGAGGATCGCGTTGGCGCCCAGCCGGCCCTTGTTCGGCGTGCCGTCCAGAGACGTCATGGTGCGGTCGATCGTGGCCTGGTCGTCGGCGTCGAGGCCCACGAGCGCACCGAAGAGCTCGTCCTCGACGTTGGCGACGGCCTTCAGAACGCCCTTCCCGCCGAATGCGGAGGGCTCTCCATCACGCAGTTCCACGGCCTCGTGCATGCCCGTGCTGGCGCCCGAGGGCACCGCGGCGCGGCCCCAGGCCCCGCTGGTGAGCTCAACCTCGACCTCGACGGTCGGCTGACCGCGGGAGTCGAGGATCTGCCGGGCGTGGACTCGCGTGATCTGGGCCATGGGACCTTTCCGGGTCGGGATGCGCGTGCCCCGCGATACTACGGACGCGCGCGGAACCTCGCGTACCACTCGAGCTGGGCCTCCGGACCCAGGGCCTCGAAATCCTCCCCCGCCTCGGCCGCAAGGCGTGCCGCGCCCTCCACGCGCTCGCGGAACCTCGCGGCCGCGGCGCGCACGGCGATCTCCGGGTCAACGCCCGCCGCGCGCGCCACCGCGACGGCGGCGAAGATGACGTCGCCGACCTCGTGCTGGCCGGGGTCGTCGTTGACCTCGCGGACCTCCTCGTCGAGCTTGGCGAGGGCGGCCTGGACGTCGGGGAATGCGAAGCCGGCGCTGGCCGCGCGCTTCTGCGCCTTGGCGGCGTACGCCAGCGCGGGAAGTCCGGGCGGCAGCTCGTGGAAGATGCCCTCGTCGGGCCGCTCGGCGCGCTTGCGCTGCTCCCAGATGTCAACGACCGCGCCGGCATCGGCCGCTGCCTGGTCGCCGTACACGTGGGGATGGCGGCTGATGAGCTTGTCGGCCTGCCCGCGGGCGACGGTGGCGAGGTCGGCCGTGCCGTCCTCCTCGAGCAGCCCCGACAGGAACACCGACTGGAACAGCAGGTCGCCGATCTCGTCGGCCTGGTGCGCGGGGTCGCCTTCGGCCACGGCCTCTGCCACCTCGAAGGCCTCCTCCACCGTGTGCGGCACGATGGTGGCGGCGGTCTGCACGCGGTCCCACGGGCACTCGGCGCGCAGCCGCGAGGCCACCTGGGCCAGTTCTGCCACCCGCTGCCCGATGGCGCGGGCCCTCAGGGCGTCGCGCGCCGGCAGGGTGTCGGCGCCGGGGTGGCGCACCGCCAGCGCGTGGGCCTCGGCATCGGGGGCCACCACCACGACGCCGTCGGGCGGCTGCTCGGTCAGTGGCGCGGGGTGGATGCCCATGGCCTTACGGAGGTCGTCTGCGAGCTCCGGGGCCATGACCATCGAGGGGTCGGCCGCGTCGATGGCGGCCAGCGCCGCCGCGGGGATGGCATCGGGGTCACCCGGTCCGAGGGCGACGATCCGCATCACGGCCCGGCTAGGACGCCGTGGTGGCCGTGGAGGTGGTGGGCTCCAGCGACGCATCCGCATAGATGATCTTGGGGTCCCACTTCTTGAGGGTCTTCTCGCGCCACTTCTGCGAGGCCTCGGCCTTCTTGATCTGCGTCTGCGTCTGGATGATCTGCTTCTCGGCCTCGTCGCACGGGATGTCGCGGGCCGGGTTCACGCGCACGGTGATGATGTGCCAACCAAACTGGGTCTTCACCGGCTCGGAGATGGCGCCGTCGGCCAGCGAGAAGGCCACCTTCTCGAACTCGGGCACCAGCGCGCCCTTCTGGATGGTGCCCAGGTCACCGCCCTGGCCCTTGGAACCGGGGTCGGTCGAGTACTGGCGGGCGAGGTCGGCGAAGTTCGACGTGGTGGCCTGGGCGCGGATGGAGTCGGCCTCGGCCTTGGTCTTCACCAGGATGTGCGATGCCTCGCGGCTGGCCGCCTGCTTGAACTCCTGCGGGTTCGCCTTGCAGTACTTCAGCGCCTGCGCCGGCGTGAACGTGATGCCCTTCGTGACGCGGGCCGTGACCTTGGGCTCCTCGATGCCGGCTCGCAGGATGCGCGTGACATCGGCCTCGGTGAGCCCCTGCTTCTTGAGGAAGCTCGTGAACTCGGCGGCGACCCCGTTGAAGTTCTGCTTGATGATCTTCTTGCGCTCGGCGGCGATCTGCGCGGGCGTCGCGATGCAGGGCTTGCCGCACGCCTTGGCCTCGAGGGCCACGACGCGCTGGAACACGAGCCCCTCGAGGGCTTGGCGCTCGAGGGCCAGGTACTCCTCGCTGCCGGCCTCGGGGAACGGCTGCTTCTGCTGCTCGGCGGCGTCCTTCTGCTGCGCGATGAGCTGGTCGAGCTCGGTGCGCGGGATGTCCTGGCCGTCCACCTGGGCCACGACGCCGTCGGGGAGGCTGCTGCCCCCGCATCCGGCGAGGGCCGTGAGGCCGAGGGTTGCGCCGACGAGGGCGATGGCTGCGAGGCGACGGGGCGTATTCACGGCGGCGGACTCTAGCGGCGCCCGCGATGAAGGCGGAACTTGCGGTCCTCCAGCAACGCGCGGTAGTCGATGCGCAGCGCCAGCACCAGGACGCCCGCGATGATCAGCACGGCCAGCGCCACCGACCACGGGCCCACGACGTCGCGCAACTGGTTGGCCAGGGGCTCGGCGGCCAGGCTGGTGCCGCCCACGCTGATCCAGTAGCCGATGGTGCGTCCGACGAACACCGATGCGGCCACCAGCCACAACTGCACGCGCATGAGGCCGGCCAGGATGAACAGCACGCCGGCCGGTGGCGGGGATGCCCCCAGCAGCACCGCGATGCCCAGGTCGCCGGCCGCGCCCTCGATCCTCCTGTGCAGGTAGTCGAGGTTGTCCTGCGACCACCGGCCCAGCATGCGGTGGCCCGCCACCCGGGACACCGCAACCAGGATCACCCGGCCCACCGTGGTGCCCAGGGCGCCGATGAAGATGGCCAGCCACAGGCGCAGGTCGAACTCCACCACCAGGTACGCCACCACGATCCACGAGGGGAAGAGCGGCAGGGGGATCATCGCGAAGCCCGTCGCGACGAGGAAGAGGATGAGGTAGCTCACGCGACCTGCGCGGCGGGGGTGGCGATGGCCTCGAGCGCGGCCACGGCGGCGGCGATTCGATCGGCCGGGTCGGGCGGGGCCGGCACGCTGATGAGGTTGTCGGCCGTGGAGAACAGCGCGCCCGGCACGCCGTCGCGCAGCGCGCGCATGGCCACCGAATCAAGCGGGGCCGGGCCGATGACGATGCGCCCCGACCTCGCCGCGGCCTGACGGGCACCCACCCGCCTCATGAGGATGCGCAGCCGCTGGACCTCGAGCAGCGATGCCACGGGGGGCGGGGCCTCGCCGAAGCGGTCCTCGATCTCCGACGCCACGCGAGCGAGGGCGTCGGCGTCGGGGGCAAGCGCGATGCGCCGGTGCAGGTCGATCTTCGCCGCCTCGAACGGCACGTAGTCGGCCGGGATGTACGCCGACACCGGGATGTCCACGCGCACCTCCTCCTCGGGCGGCGCCTCCCCCCTGCCCTCGGCGATGGCCTCCTGCAGCATCTCCACGTACATCTCGAAGCCCACGGCGGCCACGTGGCCGCTCTGCTCGTCGCCCAGCAGGTTGCCCGCGCCGCGTATCTCGAGGTCGCGCATGGCGATTCGCAGGCCGCTGCCCAGGTCGGTGTAGTCGGCAACGGCCCGCAGGCGCGCGGCGGCGTCGCGCGTGATGCCCTTGGCATCGGGGTAGAACAGGTATGCGTGCGCCGTGACATCAGACCGGCCCACGCGCCCGCGGATCTGGTGCAGCTGGCTCAGGCCCAGGGCGTCGGCGCGTTCCACGATGAGCGTGTTGGCACGCGGGATGTCAATGCCCGACTCGATGATGCTGGTGGCCACCAGCACGTCACCCTCCCCGCGCACGAAGGCCAGCATGACGTCCTCGAGCGCCGATTCGTTCATCTGGCCGTGCGCCACCAGCACGTTGAGTCCCGGGGCCATCTGCCGCACGCGCTCGGCGGCGTCGTCGATGGTCTCCACCCGGTTGTGCAGGTAGAACGACTGCCCGCCCCGTTCGGCCTCGCGCGTGAGCGCCTGGGTGATGAGCGACTCGTCGAACTCGCCCACGTGGGTGGCGATGGGCCTGCGGCCGGGCGGCGGGGTCTCGATGACCGAGATGTCGCGCAGGCCCGACATCGACATCTGCAGCGTGCGGGGGATCGGCGTGGCGCTCATGGCCAGCACGTCCACCTTCAGCCGCAGCTGCCGGAGCGCCTCCTTCTGCGACACGCCGAAGCGCTGCTCCTCGTCGAGGATGACGAGCCCGAGGTCCTTCGGCTGCACATCCATCGAGAGCAGTCGGTGGGTGCCGATGAGCACGTCGAGCTCGCCATCGCGGAACCGGCCGAGCACCTGCTTGACCTCGCCGGCGCTGCGGAAGCGGTTGACCATGTCGATGCTCACGGGCAGGTCGCCGAAGCGCTCGCGGAAGGTGGCCAGGTGCTGCTGCGCCAGGAGGGTCGTTGGCACCAGCACCAGCACCTGCTTGCCCCCGGCCGCGGCCTTGAACGCGGCGCGCATGGCCACCTCGGTCTTGCCGAAGCCGACATCGCCGCACACGAGGCGGTCCATGGGCGTGGGCCGCTCCATGTCGTCGGTGACCTCGTCGATGGCCCGCTGCTGGTCGGCGGTCTCGCGATGGGGGAACCTGCGCTCGAGCTCACGCGTGAGGTCGTCGTCGGCCGGGAAGGCGAACCCCTCGGCGCGGCCGCGGGCCTCGTACAGCGAGATGAGCTCGCCGGCGAGCTCGCGCACCGACTCCCGGGCCCGGGCCTTCATGGTGGCCCACGCCTTGCCGCCCAGCTTCGACAGCTGCGGGTCGCCACCGTCGGCGCCCACGTAGCGCGACACCTTGTCCAGGTGGTCGTGGGGTACGTACAGGCGATCGTCGCCGGCGAACACCAGGGCCAGGTAGTCGCGGGTCACGTTCGCGACGGTGCGGGTCTCGAAGCCCTCGAGGCGGCCGATGCCGTGATCCTCGTGCACCACGTGGTCGCCCACGCGCAGGTCGAGGAACGACTGGATGCGCCTGCCCGCCGTGAGGGGCGCACGCGCCGCCGGGCGGCGGCGCCGGATCAGCCCGCTGTCGGGCACCACGGCCAGCCCCAGGCGGCGCGACACGAAGCCCGTGCGCAGGTCGAGGTGCGCGAAGGCCACGGTGCCCGGGCCGGGCACGCGGCCGTCGGGGTCGAGGATGACCGGCTTCACCTTCGATACCAGCCCCTGCGTGCGCTCCATGTCACCCCGGCGGGCGAAGCACACCACCAGGCGACCCGTGCCCGATGAGAGCCGCGACATCTCCGACTCGGCCTCCGCCATGCCCCGCGTGGGGAACCGCGCCTCGAGTGCGTCGAAGGCGGCATCGTCGGCGCCGGCCGGCACCACGAGGTCGAGCGCCGAGGCCTCATCGAGGCGGCTCACCAGCGCGGCGGTGTCGGCCAGGGCCCCGACCGCGGCTTCCTCCTCGAACCGCTCGAGGGCGTCGCGCATGGCGCGGTCGTAGTCGCCCGGGGCCAGCCGTACCACGCGGGCATCACCCGGCCCGGGGTCATCGAGGGGGTCCACCAGGTCGGCGTCGGCGAGCTCGGCCGCGGCCCAGATGCCGATGCGCGACAGCGGGCGGATGGTCTTCTGCGTGAACGGCGAGAACGCGCGGATCGACTCCACCTCGTCGCCGAACCAGTCGACGCGCACGGGTCCATCGGCGGTGGACGGGTAGATGTCCACCAGCCCGCCGCGCACGGCCATCTCGCCGCGCTCCTCCACCTGCGGCACGCGCTCGTAGCCCATGGCCGACAGCCGATCGACGAAGGAGTCCTGGTCGACCCGCTCGCCCGGCTCCAGCCACAGGGCCCCCGCGCGGGCACCTTGCGCGGGGATGCGCTCGGCCAGCGCGGCGGCCGATGCCACGACGAGTTGGCCCGGCCGGCCCAGCATGTCCACCGCCCGGGCCCGCTGCCCCGTGATGTGCGGCGAGATGCCCACGGTGCCCCCGGCCACGGCGCCCCGTGACGGCCATAGGGCCACGCGGTCGTCGCCGAGCAGCGCGGAGAGGTCGGTGGCCAGGTCGCGGGCCTCCTCATCACGCGCAGGCACCAGCAGCAGCGGGTGGCCCGCGCGCCGCGCGATGGCCGACAGCACAACGGGCCACGCAGGGCGGCCGATGCGCAGTGCGCCCGCGGGCGTGCCCGCGAGCAGCCGGTCGGCGGCCTCGGACACCTCGGGTGACTCCAGCACCATCCGGTCGAGCGGATGCGTGCTCACCCCTCCCCCTCGACGGTGCCGGGGACCGCCCCCGGGTCGGCGGCGTCCTCCCGGCGCGCGGCGCGGGCCCGGGCGCGCTCACCCGGCGGGCGGGCATGGAAGCGGGCGATGGCCTCGGCCATGCCGTCGGCCAGCACGGCCTCGGTCATCGCGAGGGCCTTCCCCAGCAGGGCGTCAACGTCGTCGGGCGGCTCGTCGAACGCACGCAGCACCCAGTCGGCCTCGTCACCCCGGAAGCCCTCGGGCGGGCGCCCCACCCCGATGCGAACCCGGGGGAACTCGCCGGTGCCCAGCCCCTTGGCGATCGACCTCAGGCCGTTGTGCCCGCCGTGACCGCCACCGGCCTTGCCGCGCACCTCGCCGAAGGGCAGGTCGATGTCGTCGTGCACCACCAGCACCTGCGCGGGTGCCGCGTGCAGCATGCCCGCCGCAGGACCCACCGATGAACCGGAGTCGTTCATGTAGGTGGTGGGCACCAGCAGCGCGACCGGACCGCGGGGCCCGCGCGCCTCGGCGAACTCGCCGGCGTAGCGCGCCGCGAAGCGCGGCGCGCCGAGTCGCGCGGCCAGTTGCTCGACCACGCGCTGCCCGGCGTTGTGCCGGGTCCGCGCGTACTTCGGCCCGGGATTCCCCAGGCCGACCACCAGGCGGACCGGCGGCTCGTCGGCTGCCGCGTCCGCCACGTGCCGTTACTCGCCCTCGGACTCCGCGGCGCCCTCGTCGGAAGCGGCGGCTTCACCGCTGTCCGCGGACAGGCTGGCCCTGGTGACCATGATCGAGGCGACGCCGTACTCGTCCTCGGTGACCATGGTGACGCCCGCGGGCACCACCAGGTCGCTCGCGTGCACGGATGCGCCCAGCTCGACGTCGGTGATGTCGTGCTCGATCGAACGCGGAAGGGCGTCCGGCAGGGCCCGCACGCGCACGGTGAGGGCGGTCTGGTCGAGGATTCCGCCGTCACGCACGCCCTGCGGGGTACCGGTGAGCACCACGGGCACGTCGGCCTCGACCTCGATGGTCATGTCGACTTCCTGCAGGTCGAGATGCGTGATCTCGTCGCGCACGGGGTCGCTGTCCCACGTCTTGAACAGCACGGTGCGCGGGGAGCCGGAGTCGATCGTGAGGTCGACCACGGCCGAGCGGATGCCGCCACGACGGATGAGGCGGCGCACCTCGTACTCGTCGGCGTCGAACGCCAGGGAGTCGCCACCGGGCTGGTAGAGGACTCCCGGCACGCGTCCCGCCTTGCGCAGGCGCTTGTTGGCGGTGCTTCCGCGCGCCTCGCGCGTGCTGACGGTAAGGGGAACGTGCTGCGACATCGGGTGAATCCTCCGCGGTACTGGTCCGGACCGACGCGGGACAATAGCGGCTCAGCCGCCCTCTCTCACCCCGATGCGTTCATGGAGCCTCCGGAGCGGCCCCGGAGCCCACCAATTCCACTTGCCGAGCAGGGCCATGAGCGACGGCACGAGCAGCGCCCGCACCACGGTGGCATCGAGCGCCACGGCCAGCGCCGTGCCGATTCCAAGCTCCTTGATGATGACGATGCGCGAGGTCGCGAATGCCCCCATGGCGATGCAGAACAGCAGCGCTGCAGCCGTGACCACGCGCCCCGTGCGCTGCAGCCCGAGGGCCACGGATTCCCTCTCGCCCCCTCCCCCGTCGCGTATCTCCTTGATGCGTGACAGCAGGAACACCGCGTAGTCGGTGGACAGCCCGAAGGCCAGCGCGCCGATGAGGATGGGCTGCGTCAGGTCCACCGCGCCCTGGCTGTCGTACCGCAGCAGGTCCTCGAAGCGGCCATCCTGGAAGATCAGCACCAGGGCGCCCAGGGTGGCGCCCAGGGTGAGCAGGTTCATGATCACGGCCTTGATCGGCAACAGCACCGACCCGGTCATGAGGAACAGGGCCACCAGCGTGACCACCACGATGATCAGCACCGCCCACGGCAGGTGCGCACCAAGGCTGCTGCGCTGGTCGACGAACAGGGCCGTGAAACCGCCGACCTTGGTGGGATACGGCGCGTCGAGCGCCTGGATGTCCTGCACCAGGGCGATGGTGCGCTCGTCGAGTGCCCGGTACTTCGACGTGGCGTCGATCTGCCAGGTGTCCCGGCCAACGAAGCGCGGGGGCTGCACGCTCGCGGTGGTGGGCATCTGCCGGATCTCCTCCACGACGTCCTGCAGCGCCTTCTGCACCGCGGGCGTGTCGGGGGCGCGGGATGCCAGGAAGATCGGCGTGGAATTGCCACCGGGGAACTCCCTCGTGAGCACCTGGTCCACCTGGCGCGCGTTTGCGCTCTGCGGCAGCACGCTGGAGTCGGTGGTGGTGAACTTCACGCCGAACGCGGGCAGGGCCAGCAGGACCATGAAGGCGGCGCTCACGATGGCCACGACGGCCGGGCGCCGCATCACCAGGTGCGACAGCCGGTACCAGCCACCCGACTCCTCCACCCGGTCGGCGGCCTCGCTGCGCTCACGCCAGCGCCGGGGCGCGAGCGCGTTGACCTTGTTGCCCAGCAGCGCCAGCAGCGCGGGCAGCACACCCACGGCCACGACGGCGGCGACGATGGCGACGATGAGCCCGCCGAAGCCCATCGAGAACAGGAAGTCCTGCGGGAAGATCATCAGGGCCGCAAGCGCGGCACCCACCGTGACGGCGCTGAAGATGACGCTCTTGCCCGCGGTGCGCAGGGTCACGGCCAACGCCTGGTAGCCCGGCCCGTGGCGCGCGAGTTCCTCGCGGTAGCGCGACACCATCAGCAGGCTGTAGTCGATGGCCAGGCCGAGGCCGAGGCCGGTCACGAGGTTGAGGGCGTACACCGACAGGCCGAAGACCTCGTTGCCGACGCCCAGGAAGAAGAAGCCGCCGAAGATGACCAGCGCGCCCATGAGGGGCGGCAGCAGCGCCGCCACGAGGCCGCGGAACACCCACAGCGACACCAGGAACAGCAGCGGGAACGCGATGAGCTCGGCGCGGAAGAGATCCTCCCCCACGATGCTGCTGGTCTCCGCCGCCGCGGTCCATGGGCCGCCCACGGTCACGCCGGGGATCCGGTCGAGCTCGTCCTCCAGGCGCGCCGCGGCAACCTGCGACTGGTCCTCGTCGATGTCCCCGAAGTACGCCAGCACGCTGGCCTTCGTGCCGTCCTCCGACGTCATCGTGGGAATCGCCGGTGACGGCTGCACCACACGGGCCACGTCGGGGTCGCGCTCCATCTCGCGCACGACCTTCGCCACCGCCGCACTGCCCTTGGGTGATGCCACGGGCACCCCGGGGTCGACCAGGGCAACGACCGAGGGCACCGCAGACGCCCCCGTGGCGGCCACGATGTCGTCCTGCGCGAGCACGGCGTTCGACGAGGGGTCGTTGAACCCGCTGGCCGACAGCCCGCCGATCAGGCCGAGGCCCACCCCCAGGGCGGCCGCGGCCACCAGGAGGGAGATGATGAGCACCCGCACGGGGTGGGCATCGGATACGCGTGCGATGCGGTCGAGCACCTGCGGAGCCTACGCCACGCGCACCTGCCACTCGGCCAGCCACGGACGGGCATGCGCGCCGAGCCTGTAGGCGCCCACGCCGTTGGAGAGGATTGCCCGGCCCGCTGCGGTGCCCTCTGCCAGCACCCACTGGCAGCGCTGGGGCGTGGTGCATCCCGAGGGCAGGCGACCCACCGGATAGGCGTCGGTGCCGGTGATGAGGAAGTGCAGCCGCGAGGGATCACCACCGGCCATCCGGTACTCCGCCGTGAATGCGGCCGGCGCCGTGCGCCACTCGGCGACCGTGAAGGGCGTGATCCGCGCGCCCAGGCCGTGATAGGCCTCGATCCATACGGCGCCCGCGCGGGCGAGCCCCCTCATCACGGTGCGATACGTGCGGAAGCGCGCCTTGCCGTCGCGGCCGAGGTTGCGGTCCGGACCGCGCCCGGCCGCCATGGCCGAGGTGACGGCCGGCGCGATGTACACGTGCACACGACTGGCCCAGGTACCGCCGTACGGCGACGGGATGTCCAGTGCGATGAGCGCCTCGGCCAGGTGGGCCCCGGGCGATGCCGGGTCGGGAGCCGGGATCCGGCCGCCCTTCACGAACGGCGACCTCGGATCGGCCTCGTACGGCGTGAGCTCGTCGAAGGCGACGATGTGCCCGGGGGCGTCGTCGATGGCCTGCCTCAGCACGTCGGCGATGTCGCCGGCGTCGAGGCCCCGGAGGTCCTCCTCGGTCACCTTGCCCACCAACGCGGAGTCGTCGTCGGGTGCGAACAGCCCACTGGTCGAGGGCTCCTGGCGCATGGCGCCACGCGCCGCGCTGAGCCCCAGGCCACCGTCCTGCGGGTCGACGATCTCGCGTACCGCGGCGTCCATGTCGTACAGGACCGCCTGCGCGCCGCTGCGCATGCGCGTGGTCGACACCGCGGCCTCGCCCTTGCGGCCACCGCCCGGCAGCGACACCGTGGTTCTGACGGCGTCGCCGGACGCCGCGCCGGCAACGGGACGTGCGGTCAGGGCCCCCCTGCGCGCCGATGGCTGGGCAGGCAGGCGAACCACGGTGCGGCCCGACCCCAGCCAGGCACGGGCGATAGGCGCGCCACGGAACGAGAAGGTGACCTCCGCCGGGCGGTTGAGATCGACGGTGACCCTGCCCGC
>CAZIQQ010000006.1:0-37155 GCA_964541555.1 uncultured Bifidobacterium sp.
ACGCGCCGGCGCGCGATGCCGCGCGGCGGGTGCTGGGCGCTGGCCTGTCGGATGGCTCGCGCGTGCGGGTGCTGCAGGCCCGCGATGGGTCGCGCAGGGTGTCCGTGTCGATTGCCCTGCCGATGATCATGCCGTGGGTGCCGGGGCCCAGCGTGTCGGCCGACGCCCGGGTGGCCGGCTGATGCCGCGCGGGTCGGCTGATGCCGGGCAGGCATCGCTCGAGGTGCTCGCCCTCCTGCCCGTGCTGGTGGGCGTCGCCCTGGCGGCGGTGTACCTGGCCGGCATGCTCGCCGCCGCCGGGCAGGCCCAGGACCGCGCCCGGGCGCGGGCCATGGTGGCCACCGGCGAATCGGGCGCCATGGTCGCCGTGTCGGGTTCGGCCCGATGGCCGGCGCTGCCGCTGCCGGGGCTCGAACGCGGTACGTCGCGCGTGGGCGCATCGGTTCGCGTGCCGTGACGCGCCGCCTGCGACTGCGGTTGGGCCAGCAGGAGGGGCAGGCAATGCCCGTGGTGCTGGCCGTGGCCGCAGTGGCCCTGGCGTGCGTGCTGGGGCTCGGCGCGGTTGGCGGCCTGCGCGTGGCGTCGGGCGGCGCGCGCCTGGCCGCAGACCTCGCCGCCCTGTCGGCGGGGAGGGCACTGCTCGGGGCGATCCCCGCGGCGCTCGTCGACCCCTGGGGCGTCCGGCACCATCTCGCGAAGGCGGCGTCACAGGCCGCCGCCGCCTCTGCACGTGGCACGGGGGCCACGGTCACCGCGGTGCGGCTTCTCGGCGACGGCGCCCTGCCGATGCAGGTGGAGGTGCGCGTTGCCCGCCGGGGCCCGCTGGGCGTGCGGGTATCGGCAACGGCCAGGGCCGGCCTGGCCGCCACCGCCACGGCGGCGGGCGGTCCGGTGGGGTGGGCCAGCGGGGGCGGCTATACGGGGCCGGTCGTGTACCGCAATGGCAAGCCGATGTGCCCCGCGGTGGCGGCGGGCTTCGACCTGATGGATCGCGCGGCCCGGGCGTCGGGGTTCGACCTCGTGGTGGTGAGCGCGTTCCGGTCCGACGCCGAGCAGGCCGTGCTGTTCGCCAGGCATCCCGACCCGAAGTGGGTGGCGCCGCCCGGTCGCAGTCGCCATCGCGACTCCACCGAGCTCGACCTGGTGGTGAGTGGGGGAATACACGCGTGGCTCACACGTCATGCCGGCGCCTTCGGGTTCGTGCAGCGGTACTCGTGGGAGCCGTGGCATTGGGGGTTCCTGCCCGGCTGTGGAGTCGGCGCTGCGGGCTCGGCACGCCCCGCGGGCGCAGCCGGGGCCATGGTCACCGCTGCGGGCGGCATGCAGTCCTGGGTGCCCGGGCGCTACCGGGAGGTCATCGCGCGGTCGGCCCGGGCGGCGGGCATCGCCCCGGCGCTGCTCGCGGCACTGATCAAGGCGGAGTCCGACTTCGACCCCAGGTCGGTCAGCAGCGCGGGGGCCCAGGGCATCGCCCAGTTCATGCCGGGCACGGCTCGCGGCATGGGTGTGGACGACCCGTTCGACCCCGAGCAGGCCATTCCGGGCGCCGCGAGGTTGATCGCCAGCGGCATCCGGGAATTCGGCTCGGTGCCGCTGGCACTGGCCGCTTACAACGCGGGAGGTGGAGCCGTGAGGCGCTACGGGGGCATCCCTCCGTACGCCGAGACGCAGGCATACGTGACGAAGGTGCTCGCGCTGGCGGGGCAGGGTGGCAGCCTGGCGGGTGGCGGGGCATCCGTGGTGCTGATGCGGGCGGGGTCGTTGCTTGCCTGACCGCCCTTTGCACCGGCCGACGGCCGGAGTAGACATGCCTCATGAAGGCGTTCCCCCGGTATGCGCTTGTCGGGCTGTTTGCGCTGGGCGCCGTCGTGGCAGCAGCCCCCGCCACGCCCACCACGCCCGCCACGCCCACCACGCCCGCCACGCCCACCACGCCGACCACGGGGACGGCCCCGGTCGCGCCCGAGGTGCCGCCGGCGCCGATCGACCTGACCATCGAGGCCAATGGCGACTTCCTGGTGCACAAGTCGGTGTGGGAGGGTGCTGCCGCATTCGCCGGCGGTCGCGGCTACGACTTCGCGCCGATGTTCCGCCAGGTGCGGCCGTACGTCGCGAAATCCGACCTGGCCCTGTGCCACGTGGAGACGCCCCTGACCCCACGTGCGCCCAGGGGCTTTCCCGTGTTCAGCACGCCCGTCGCCCTGGCGCGGGCCATCAGGGCCACCGGCTGGGACGCCTGCTCGACGGCCTCGAACCACACCCTCGACCAGGGGCAGTACGGGGTGGATGCCACCATCGCCGCCCTGCGGCGCCACGGCATCGCCCATGCGGGCTCGGCGTCGTCGGCCTCCGGCGCCCGGCGCATCGCGATGCTCGAGGCCAAGGGCGTGAAGGTGGCATTCCTCGCCTATACGCAGATCAGCAATGGCCAGCCCATGCCCCATGCGTGGTCGATGAAGTGGGCGTCGGCCCGGGCGATCGTGGCCGACGCGCGGCGCGCGCGACGCGAGGGCGCGCAGGTGGTGGTGGTCAACGTGCACGGGGGCGACGAGTACGGCCATTCGCCGAACGCCGCGCAGAGGTCGCTCGCCGATGCGCTCATGCGTTCGGGGGCGGTGACCGCCATGGTGGGCCAGCACGTGCATGTGGTGCAGCCCATCCGCCGCGTGCGGGGCGTGCCCGTGGTGTTCGGCGAGGGCAACTTCCTCTCAGGCCAGGGGGCGTTCGCCGGCATGCCCGCGGTGACGGGCGACGGCTACATGGCCCTGCTGCGTATCCGCGTGGACCCGGATGGCCGCAGCCGCCTGCGGCGCGTGGACTACGTGCCGGTGTACGTGCAGCGCCCGGGCCCGGTGGTGGTGCCCGTGGGTGCGGCCCTGCGCCGGGGTGGCGGGCCCGCAGCCGAGTACCGGGCGTCGTGGCGTCGCACGGTGGGCGTGGTGGGGCGGGGGCCCATGCACGGGCCCTGGGACCGCGCCGAGCCCTGACCGCAGGGCGCGCGGGCGCACCTATACTCGGGCGCATGGGCAATGAGCCCCTCCGCGACCAGCTGGCCGCGCTCCCGGATGCGCCCGGCGTGTACCTGTTCCGCGACGCCGATGACCGCGTGATGTACGTGGGCAAGGCCAAGTCGCTGCGCAAGCGGGTGTTCTCGTACTTCGAGGCGCCGGTCCGCGGCCCGGATGGCGATGCGGCGTCGCGCCCCGGGCCGAAGTCGGGCCTGCATCCGCGCACGGTCGAGATGGTCTCGCGCGCCGCCCGCGTGGAGGCCCTGGTGGTGAACAGCGAGCAGGAGGCGCTGATCCTCGAGGGCAACCTCATCACCACCCATCGCCCGCCCTTCAACGTGAAGCTGCGCGACGACAAGAGCTACCCGTACATCGGCATCAGTCTCGACGAGGCCTACCCGCGCGTGTACTTCACCCGCGAGAGGCATCGGCGCGACCGCGTGTACTTCGGCCCGTTCTCGAGCGCGTCGAAGGTGCGCGAGACGCTGTCGCTGATCGGGAAGATCTTCCCGAGCCGTCCCTGCGAGGGAACCGAGCCCGGCCGGCCGTCGGGAATCCCGTGCCTCGACTACCACATCAAGCGATGCCTGGCTCCGTGCGTCGACTACATCAGCCTCGATGAATACCGCCACCTGATCGATCAGATCATCGCCTTCCTGTCGGGCCGCTACCGCGGCCTCGAGCAGGAGCTCGAGCACCAGATGCGCGCCGCCGCCGCAGACCAGCGGTTCGAGGACGCCGCGCTGTTCCGCAACCGCCTGGCGGCCGTGCGCCACCTGATGGAGCACCAGTTGGTCAGCAGCGAGTCGATGGGCTCGCTCGACGTGCTGGGCGTGGCCGTGGACGACGACGGGGAGTCGGCCAACGTTCAGGTGCTGCAGGTGCGCGACGGCGTGCTGGGCGACCGGCAGTCGTTCTTCGTGGACGCCGCCGGGTCGAGCGACGAGGCCACGATCCTCGAGCAGTTCGTGATGGAGTACTACGCGCTCGGCATGGCCATTCCGCCACTGGTGGTCGTTCCCCGCGACATGCGCACGCGGGCGATCGAGGCCGTGCTGGCCGAGCGCCGGCAGGCGGGCGTGGAGGTGCGCGCGTCGGAGCGCGGCGAGAAGCGCAAGATGCAGGAGATGGCCGAGCGCAACGCCCGCCTGGCCCTCGATCAGGACCGCGCCCGCGCCGCGCGCACCCGGGAACGCCGCACGGCCGCGCTGGGCGACCTGCAGCGGGCACTGGGGCTCGACGCGCCGCCCATGCGCATCGAGTGCTTCGACATCTCGAATCTGGGCGCGACCTATGCCGTGGCATCGATGACCGTGATGAACGGGGGCGCCCCTGCGCGCGCCCACTACCGATCGTTCACCATGCGCCACGAGGGCGGCCCCGACGACTTCGCGCGCATGGAGGAGGCCATCGGACGTCGCATGGCCCGCCTGGCGTCGGGCGACGCCGATGCCAGCCTGGGCGCCACGCCCTCGCTGGTGGTGATCGACGGAGGCAAGGGGCAGCTGGGGGCGGCCCAGCGCGCCATGCGCGAGGCCGGGGTGGACGTGCCGATGATCGGCCTCGCGAAGAAGCAGGAGGAGGTCTTCGTGCCGGGGCGGTCCGACCCCATCCTGCTGCCCGAGGACTCGCCGGGCCTGCGCCTGCTTCAGCAGGTGCGCGACGAGGCCCATCGGTTCGCGCTGCGCCACCACCGGTCGCGCAGGGGCCGGGGCATGACCGCCAGCGCCATGGATTCGCTGCCCGGCGTCGGCCCCGCGCGCCGGCGCGCGATACTGCGGCACTTCGGGTCGCCGGAGCGGTTCCTGGCCGCGACCCGCGAGGAGATGGAGGCGGTACCCGGGCTTCCGCCGAAGGTTGCCCGCGATCTGTACGAGCACCTCAACAAGACGGGCGGCCCCGAGCAGGTCGGGACCCTCGCGGGATCGGGGAACGGATGGACCTGACCATCATCACCGGGCTGTCCGGAGCGGGGAAGTCGGGCGCCATGGGCGCGTTCGAGGACGCCGACTACTTCTGCGTGGATAACCTGCCACCGCAGCTGCTGCCATCGCTCGTGGACCTCTTCGCCCTCGAGGGCAGCACCGTCGAGCGGGCGGCGCTGGTGTTCGACGTGCGCGGCGGCGCGTGGTTCGACCGGCTGGTGACCGACCTCGATCGCATCGCCGCCATGCCCGGCATCGACCTGCACATCCTGTACCTCGAGGCATCCGACGACGTCCTGCTGGCGCGCTTCCGCGAGACCCGGCGCAGGCACCCCCTGGCAGAGGGGGGAGAGGTGCTGCGCGGCATCGAGAAGGAGCGCGACCTGCTGGCGGGCATCCGTGACCGCGCTGACGTGGTCGTCGACACCAGCGACATGAACCCCTGGCAGCTGCGCGATGCCGTGACCCAGGTGATGAAGCCCGGCGACAGGCCGCGCATGCGGGTGACGTTCTCGTCGTTCGGGTTCAAGCACGGGGTGCCGCGCGAGGCCGACCTGATGTTCGACGTCAGGTTCCTGCGCAACCCCCACTACGTGCCCGAGCTCACGGCGCTGACCGGCGAGGACCCCGCGGTATCGGGCTACGTGGCCGACGACCCGGGCTACGACGAGTTCATGGACCGCCTCTTCGCGCTGCTCGACCACGTGCTTCCCCTGTACGAGGCCGAGGGCAAGCGGCACCTGGTGGTTGCCATCGGCTGCACGGGCGGGCGGCACCGCAGCGTCACCGTCGCCGAGGCGCTGGCGGCCCGCTACGCGGCCGACATGGACGTGTCGGTGGCCCACCGCGATTCGGGCCGCCCCGCCGAGGTGCGTTCGGCATGAACCGCCCTCACGTCACGGCGCTCGGCGGCGGCACCGGGCTGTCGTCACTGCTGCGCGGCCTGAAGCGGCGCGAGCTCGACATCTCTGCGGTGGTGAGCGTGGCCGACGACGGCGGCTCGTCCGGCCGCCTGCGTCGCGAGCTGGGCATGCTGCCGCCCGGCGACATCAGGAACGTGCTGGTGGCGCTGGCGGATGACGAGTCGCTGATGGGCAGGCTGTTCCAGCACCGCTTCGCCGACGGCGATCTGTCGGGGCACCCCTTCGGCAACCTCATCCTCGCGGCCCTCACCGAGGTCACGGGCTCGTTCGACGAAGCCGTGCGCGAGGCATCGCGCGTGCTCAAGGTGAACGGGCGCGTGATCCCCGGCGCACTCGAGCACGTGCGCCTGTGGGCCGAGCGCGAGGATGGCTCGGAGGCCTGCGGGGAGACCCTGATCGCGTCGGGCGTCGGGGCATGCCGTCGCGTGTGGCTCGACCCCGAGCCGGCCGCGCACCCGGATGCCACCGCCGCCATCGCCGATGCCGACCTCATCCTGCTCGGGCCGGGCTCGCTGTTCACCAGCGTGCTGCCGCATCTCGCGGTGGGGGAGATCGCCGCCGCGGTGCAGGACGCCAAGGGCCTGCGCGTGTACGTGTGCAACATCATGACCCAGCCCGGCGAGACCGACGGCATGGACGCCGTGACCCATCTGGACCGGGTCCTGGAGATGGCGCCCGGCGGGGTGGACGCGGTGGTGGTGCACTCGGGTGACCTCGAGCCGGCCGCCCTCGCCCACTACGCGGCCCAGGGGCAGGAACCGGTCGCCGTGGATGCCGCGGCCCTTGGCGCGCGCGGGGTCAGGGTGGTGGCCGCCGACATCGCCGAGGACGACCAGGCCGTGCGCCACTCGCCAGAGGCCCTCGCGGAGGTGCTGGAGCCGCTGGCCCGGGAGGGCTCGGCGCGCAGGGCGGAGTCGGCCTCCGCGTATCCGGCGTAAGGATTAGCGCTGCGTAAACCGCCCGCTCGTAGCGAGGAAATTTCACCGATTTCACGTTGCGGGAAGGGTATGTAGCACTTGTGACGAAAGAAGGCGCGCCCGTAGAGTGACGTCAGCACGACGGCATGTCCTACGTGCAACCGCGAAACCCACCTCATCTCATCTTCGGGTTAGCGGGGATCCCTGTCCTATCCAAAGGAGCTCAAATGGGTGCTCGCGCCAAGGCGATTTTTCCGCTCGCGCTTGTCATCGGAGTTCTGTCGTACCTGTGGACTGAGTTCTCACTGAACTTCACGTTCCACTGGTTCACCGTTGCCGGCACTGACGTGCCCGGCGCCGTCGGTGTCCCGCAGAACTTCCACTTCATTCTTCCCACGGCGTTCATCTCGTGGGGCCTCTTCTTCGCCGCCGGTGGTGACAACGCCGCCTTCGGCAAGATCTTCCTGGCCAGCGTCTTCGGTACCGTCGCCGCTCTGGTGACGATTCCGCTGGCCTACAAGACGGCTGCTTTCCCCGACTTCTGGGGCATCGCCCTCTGGGTCGGCATCTTCGCCTTCATCCTCGTGATGATTCTCGTCGCGGGTGACTGGTACTACGTGGCCGGCACCTTCCCGGCGTTCGCCGCAGTCTTCCTCTGGTGGGTTGCCACCGGTATGGACGGCTGGGCGCCGCTGGCCTCCGACGCCCCGAATGGTGGCGCTGGTGGGGCTGCTGGTCTTGGCGCCTTCGGTGGTCTTATCTCGACCCCGTGGGCGTGGGTGTGGTTCAACACGCTGGTGACCCTGATCATCGGTGTCATTCTCGGCATCGTCTCGGGCAAGCTGGCCGCCCTCCTCACCCCGAAGCCCAAGGAGGCCTAGGCCGAAAGGTCTGGACATACCTTGCTTCACCCTCCGGGGGGCCGAAAGGCCCCCCGGAGTCGTTTAGCCGTTATGCTCGCGCCCGTTTTCCGACAAGGAGAGGGTCATGGCGGTACGCGTGGGCATCAATGGGTTCGGTCGCATCGGCCGCAACGTCTTCCGCGCGGCGGCGAGCCGGGCGCAGGGCGAGGTGGAGATCGTCGCGGTCAACGACCTGACGGACGCCAAGACCCTGGCCTACCTGCTGGCCTACGACTCCGTTTTCGGGCGCTACCCGGGCACCGTGGAGCACGAGGGCGACGCCATCATCGTGGACGGCACGCCCATCCGCGTGCTGGCCGAGCGCGACCCCGGCAACCTCGCCTGGGGTGACATGGGCGTGGACGTCGTCGTCGAGAGCACCGGCTTCTTCACCAAGCGCGCCGACGCCGCCAAGCACCTCGCCGGTGGCGCGAAGAAGGTCATCATCTCGGCGCCCGCCACCGAGCCCGACCTCACGATCGTGCTGGGCGTGAACGACGACCAGTACGACCCCGCGAAGCATGACGTGGTCTCCAACGCCTCGTGCACCACCAACTGCCTGGCCCCGGTGGCCAAGGTGCTCGACGACGCGTTCGGGCTGGAGCAGGGCTTCATGACCACCTGCCACGCGTACACGAACGACCAGAACATCCTCGACCTGCCGCACTCCGACCTGCGCCGTGCGCGCGCAGCTGCGCTGTCGATCATCCCGACCTCCACCGGTGCCGCCCGCGCCATCGGCGAGGTGCTGCCGCACCTGAAGGGGAAGCTTGACGGCATGGCCCTTCGCGTACCCACTCCGGACGGCTCGGTGGTGGACCTCGTCGCCAGCCTGCGCGACGCGCCGTCGAAGGACGAGATCAACGAGGCCCTTCGCGAGGCCGCGAACGGTCCCATGAAGGGCATCCTCGGCTGCTGCGAGGACCCGATGGTGTCGCGTGACGTCATCGGCGACCCGCACTCGTCGCTGGTGGACACCGACCTCACCATGACCATGGGCAACCAGGCCAAGGTGATCTCCTGGTACGACAACGAGTGGGGCTACTCGTGCCGCGTTGTCGACCTCGCCCAGAAGCTGCTGCCGTAGTGGCGCCCCTGGTCCGAGTTGACTCCCCGGGCCAGTCATGGGCTCAGGAGAGGGTGCTGGTGCGTGCCGACCTGAATGCCCCGCTCGAGGCGGGGCCGGGGGGCGCCCCGTGCGTGGCCGACGACGCCCGCATCAGGGCGTCGGTCGCCACACTCCGGCACCTGCTCGACGCCGGTGCGGCCGTGGCCGTGTGCTCGCACCTGGGCCGGCCCAAGGGGCAGCGCGTGGACGAGCTCTCGCTCGCGCCGTGCGCCGCGCGGCTGTCCGAGTTGCTCGGCCAGCCCGTGGAGCTGCTTTCCGATTGCACCGGTGCCGCGGTGGAGGCCCGCATCCGGTCGCTCGCCCCGGGCGAGATCGTGATGCTCGAGAACCTGCGCTTCCACCCGGAGGAGGAGGCCAACGACGGGGCATTCGCCGACCTCCTGGCCGCGGGCTTCACCAAGTACGTGGACGACGCCTTCGGCGCCGCCCACCGGGCCCACGCATCCACCGAGGCCGTCGCACGCCGCCTCGACCCCTGCGCCGGGCTGCTGCTGGCCCGCGAGGTCGAGGTGCTCGGAGGCCTGCTCGAGAACCCCGAGGCGCCTTTCGTGGCGGTGCTCGGCGGTTCGAAGGTGAGCGACAAGCTGCCGCTCATCGAGAACCTTCTCGACCGCGCCGATCGCATCCTCATCGGCGGGGCGATGTGCTTCACCTTCCTCAAGGCGCTGGGCGACCCCGTGGGAACGTCCCTGCACGAGGACGAAGAGGCCCAGGCGCTGGCGCTGCGCCTGCTCGACCGCGCGGCCAAGGTCAACTGCACGCTGCAGCTTCCCACGGACATCCTCGTTGCCGATCGCTTCGATGCCGATGCGAACCTCAAGGTGGTTCCGAGCGACGGCATCCCCGACGGCTGGATGGGCGTGGACATCGGCCCACGCACGTCGGCCGCCTACCGCGACGTGATCATGGAGGCGGGCACCGTGTTCTGGAACGGCCCCATGGGTGCCTTCGAGATCGCCCCGTTCGCGGAGGGCACGCGCGCCGTTGCCGAGGCCATGGCGGCCTCACCCGCTGCGACGGTGGCGGGCGGTGGGGACTCCGGGGCCGCCCTTGGCGACATGGGCCTGGCAGAGCAGCTCACCTGGGTCTCGACCGGTGGCGGTGCCGCCCTCGAGCTGATGGAGGGGCGGGCGCTTCCCGGCGTGGCGGCCCTGCCCACCGCATGAGCCCGGGCCGTCGCCCGCTGGTGGCGGGCAACTGGAAGATGCACAAGACCCCGGGCGAGGCCCGGGAGTTCTGCACCGCCCTCGCCGCGCTCGTAGGAGCAGAGCCCGCCGTCGACGTGGCCGTGTGCCCGCCGTACACCGCGCTGGGCGCAGCCGTGGACGCCCTCTCGGGCACATCCATCGCCGTGTACGCCCAGAACGTGCACGAGGAGGCGTCCGGGGCGCACACGGGAGACATCTCCGCCCCGATGCTGCTGGACGTCGGCGTGCAGGGCACCCTGGTGGGGCACTCCGAGCGCCGCGCGGCGGGCGACACCGACGATCAGGTGGCGCTGCGCGTGCGCGCGGGCATCGACGCCGGGCTGCTGGTGGTGCTGTGCTGCGGCGAGTCGCTCGACACGCGCAGGGCGGGCGACACCGAGCGCTGGGTGACCCGCCAGGTGCAGTCGGCGCTCGCCGACGTGCACGCGGCCGACATCGACCGGCTGGTCATCGCCTACGAGCCCATCTGGGCCATCGGCACGGGGGAGACCGCAACGCCCGCCCAGGCCCAGGAGGCCTGCGCCATCGTGCGCGCCGTGGCGGCCGAGCGGGTCGACCCCTCGGCACTGCGCGTGCTCTACGGCGGCAGCGTGAACCCCGGAAACGCCGCCGAGCTCATGTCGCAGGCGGACGTCGACGGCGCGCTCGTGGGCGGCGCCAGCCTGGAGCCCGGGTCGTTCGCGCAGATCGTGGCGGCCTCGGCGTGAGCGGTCCGCTCGTGCTGGTGGTCATCGACGGGTTCGGGATCGCCCCTCCCGGCCCCGGCAACGCCGTGAGCCTGGCCCGCACGCCGGCGCTCGACGCGCTGGCGGCGGAGGGATCGGCCACGCGGCTGCAGGCCAGCGGCCTTCCCGTGGGCCTGCCCGACGGCCAGATGGGCAACAGCGAGGTGGGGCACCTGAACCTGGGCGCCGGGCGCCGTGTGCCCCAGATGCTGGTGCGCATCGACGAGGCCGTGGCGTCTGCCGGCGGGCTGGGCGACGTGCCCGCCATCGCCGCGGCGTTCGCCGCGTCGCGGGCATGCACCCTGCACCTGGTGGGCCTTGTGGGCGATGGCGGCGTGCACGCCAGCCAGCGCCACCTGGTGGCCCTGCTCGACGCCGCGCGGGCATCCGGCGTGGATCGCGTGGTCGTGCACGCCATCACCGACGGCCGCGACAGCCGCCCCGACTCGGCGCTGCCCGCCATCCGGGCGCTCGAGGACCGCGGGGCCGTCATCGGAACGGTGGTGGGCCGCTACTGGGCGATGGACCGCGACCACCGCTGGGACCGCACGCGGCGCGCATACGACGCCATGGTCCGGGGCGCGGGCGACGTCGCGCCGCGGGCATCGGATGCCGTGCAGCGCTCGTACGACGCCGGGGTCACCGACGAGTTCATCGAGCCCTGGGTCATCGGCGACCCATCGCAGGGGCGCATACGGCCGGGCGACCAGGTGCTGGTGTGGAACTTCCGCCCCGACCGCGCGCGGCAGATCACCGAGGCCCTTGGCGACGCAGGCTTCGACGGGTTCGACCGCGGCGACGCACCGCCGCTGCCCGCCATCACCACGATGACCCGCCTGCGCAGCGAGTGGAGCTACCCCGTGGCCTTCGAGTCGGAGGACGTCCGCCAGGGGCTCGCCGAGACCGTGAGCCTCGCGGGGCGGCTGCAACTGCACGTGGCCGAGACCGAGAAGTACGCGCACGTGACGTACTTCTTCAACGGCGGGCGCGAGCAGCCGTTCGACGGCGAGGAGCGCCAGCTGGTGCAGAGTCCCCAGCACGTGGCCACGTACGACGAGGCCCCCGAGATGAGCGCCATGGGAATCCGCGACACCGTCGTGGCCGCGCTCGAGCAGGGCGGCCGCGAGTTCATCGTCGTCAACTTCGCGAACGCCGACATGGTGGGCCACACGGGGGTGGTGCCGGCAGCCGTGCGCGGCATCGAGGCGGTCGACCAGTGCATGGCCGCCATACGCCCCGCCGTTGCCGCTGCAGGTGGACTGCTCATGGTCACCGCCGACCACGGGAACTCCGAGGCCATGATCGAGCCCGACGGCAGCCCGAACACCGCGCACACGATCAACCCCGTGCCGCTGTGGATCGACCGCGCGGGGCTGCCCCTGCGCGAGGGGCGGCTGGGAGACGTGGCGCCGACCGCCTGCGCGCTGATGGGGTGGGATGCCCCCGCGGCGATGACAGGCGACGTGCTGCTGGATCCGGGCCACTAGGATTCTCCGCCGATGAGCACCCATCCCCAGGAATGGCTTCCAGACCCCACCGGCAGGCATGACCTTCGCTGGTGGAACGGCGAGCAGTGGACCGAGCACGTGAGCGACGCCGGCGAGACCGCCACCGACGACCCGGGCACCGGTGCCCTGCCGCCCCCTCCGCCGAAGGGCTCGGGCCCCGGGGCGCCGCAGAAGCGGTCCGGTCGGGCCACGGCCTCGCTGGTGCTGGGCATCGTGGGAATCCTCGTGTTCCCGGTGGTCTGCTCGACGCTGGCCATCATCTTCGGTGCCCTTGCGCTGCGGGACATCGGCGAGGGCGATCAGGTCGCCGGCCGCAAGATGGCGTGGTGGGGTCTGGGCCTTGGCATCGCGGGCCTTGTCATCGGCATCGCGCTCATCGCCTACCGGTTCGCCTGATGGGCCTCATGAGCGGGCGCATCAGCGTGAGGGCCCAGTCGCCCGACGGCTACCGCGCCCTGGCGGGCCTCACGCGCGCCGGGCACCCCGATCACGCGCTGGCAGAACTCGTGAAGCTGCGGGCGTCGCGGCTGAACAACTGCCGCTACTGCATCGACATGCACACCGAGGCTGCCCGCACGGCGGGCCTGGGTGACGAGGCCATCGCCGCCACCGCCGACTGGCAGGCGTCCGACCTCTTCGACGACCGCCAGCGTGCCGCGCTGGCGCTGACCGACCTGCTCACGGGCACCGGGTCGCTGTCGCATGCCGAGGACGCCTCGGCGGCCCCGGTGTGGGACGCCGCCGCCGCGGCGTTCCCGGGAGACGAGTTGACACAGCTGGTGTTCACCATCGCCGGCATCAACACGTGGAACCGCATGATGATCGCCGAGGCCGTCGCCACCGACGACTGACGCCGGGCGTCAGGCCACGCGGATCAGCGTGGTGATGACATCCCGCCGCTGTTCCATCGACAGCACCTCGTGGCCGGCGTCGTGGCACCAGGCCGGAAGGTCGAGGAACACCATGGGATCGTCTGCCACCACCTCGAGCACCTCGCCGGGGGCCATGCGGGCGATCGCGTCGCGCGCCATGGTCACGGGCACGGGGCACCAGGTGCCCAGGGCGTCCACGCTGCGCGCCGGGGACGGGGTCACGGCGCCATTGCCCTCAACGCCTGAACCGACTCAGCATATGCCGCCACCGCCTCGTGCACCTCGGCATCCGTGGTGTGCGGGCCAGCGGTGACGAGCACCGCCGAGCGCGCCGCCTCGTCGTCCAGGCCCATGGCCTCGAGCACCGGGGACGCCTTGCCCGCCCCGAACGTGCACGCCGACCCGGGTGACACTGCCACGCCGCGGGCGGCCATGGCGAGGGCGACGGCCTCGCCCTCCACGCCCTCGGCCGACACCTGCACATGGCCCGGCAGGCGCTCGTCCACCGGCGGTCCGTTAAGGCGCGTGCCGGCCACGGCCAGCATGCCGCGAGCCAGCAGTCGCGCGCTGTCGCGCATGCGCGCCGCGCGGCCCTCCATCGAGGCGCGTGCCTCACGCGCCGCCACGCCCAGGCCGGCGATGGCGGGCACATCATGCGGCCCGCCCCGCTTGCCACCCTCCTCCAGCCCGCCCTCGATGAGCGGATGCAGCCGGCAGCCCGGGCGCACCAGCAGCGCACCGGCCCACGCGGGCGCGCCCAGGCAGCGTCCGCCGATGGCCACCAGGTCGGCTCCCAGCGCATCGGACAGGGGCAGCAGGCCGACGGTCTCCTCGGCATCGAGCACGATCACCGCATGGGGTGCCGCGTCGCGCACGGCGGCGGCATGCAGTGCCGCGTCGCGGATGGTGCCGACCTCCGCCTGCCCGTGCGTGATCACCACCACGTCGGCACCGGCTGCCAGCCCCGCGAGCTCGTGCGGGTCGACGTGGCCCCCTGCATCCGCACGGGCCATGCGCACCTCGCCCGCATGCCGCGTGAGCGACCGGGCCACGGCCAGCGTCGAGGCGTGGGCCAGCGGGTCGGCCACGATCACCGGCTGGTCTGCGCGGGCGGCCGCGACCACCCCCTTGAGCGCGAGGTTGCGCGCCTCGGTGGCCCCGGCGGTGAAGATGACCGACTCCGGCTGCCAGCCGGCCAGGGCCGCAACCTCGCCGCGCGCCACCGTGATGGCGTCGGCGGGGCCGCGGGCCTGCTCGTGCAGTGCCATGGGGCTGCCCACGTGCGCGATCCATCGGTGCATCTCGTCGAGCACCGCCGGCGACAGGGGCCAGGCCGAGGCGTGGTCGAGGTACGCGCTCACCTGCCCTCCGCGAGGCGGGCGCCCAGTTCGGCGGGAAGCCCCGCGGCCTGGATGGCGTTCTGCGCGCCGGGGACGTCGTAGGGGGTGCGCCTGAACCTGAGGGTGAGGGCCTCCAGGTCGAGCACCGCCCACGATGCCCGCGGGTCGAGGTCGCGCGGCTGGCCCACCGACCCCGGGTTGATGAGCCACCGGCCGGTCTCGAGCGACAGGGTCTCCTCGCCGCGCACGAGACCGCCGTCGAGACGGCCGTCCTCACCCAGTCGCCAGGCGCCGGCCAGGTGCGTGTGCCCGATCATCACGATGCGCGCCGGGTACTCGTCGAGGGCGGCCCGAGCCTGCTCATTGGTGATCACGTATTCCCACACCGGGTCACGCGGGCTGGCGTGGAAGAGCGACACCGGGTCGGCGATGTCCTGGGGCTCGAGCGCCGCGAGCCGGTCGAGCGAGTTGCGATCGAGCCTGGTGCGGGTCCATTCGATGGCGGCCCGGGCATGCGACGAGAAGACATCCGACTTCACGCGCCCTGCCGCGGCGAGGTCGTGATTACCGGCGATGCAGCGCTCGGACTCCTGCACGCAGACCCGCAGGCACTCGGCCGGGTGCGCTCCGTAGCCCACCATGTCGCCGAGGCACCAGATGCGCGTGATCCTCGCCTGGCGGATGGCGCGGCGGACGGCCTCGAGCGCGTGGCGGTTGCCGTGGACGTCGCTGATGATGGCGATGCGGTCGCTCACCACGACCTACAGTAACCGCGTGAGCCGCCTCATCCAGTTCGTGGTCGTCGGGCGACTGCGCCCCCCGCTCGCCGACGCAGGTGCGGACTTCGAGAAGCGCATCGCCCGCATGGCCGATCTCAGGGTCGACGAGGTGTCTGCCGAGCCGGTCCAGAGGGGCGACGACCAGGTGTTCCGGCGCGAGGGCGAGAGGATGCGCTCCAAGGTGGTGCAGGGCGCTCACATGGTGGCCCTGGACTCCCGCGGCACGCAGCCCGCCAGCAGCGAGGCGCTCGCCGCATGGATGCAGCGACGCCTCGAGGACCCCCGGCCCACGTGCTTCCTGATCGGCGGGGCCATCGGGCTCGACCCCGGCCTGGTGGCCGATTCGGGAGAGACCATGTCGCTGGGGCCGCTGACGCTGCCGCACCAGCTGGCGCGGGTCGTGCTGGCCGAGCAGGTGTACCGCGCCCTCGCCGACCTTGCCGGGCATCCCTACCCGCGCGCGGGCGGGGGCCGCTAGCATCGCGCGCCGTGCCGACCGATAGCCCAATCACGCCGCTCTCGCAGGCCCTCGCGCGCCAGGCGTCAGAGGCCGCGGGCGGCGCCGACGCCATCGCCGCGCTCGAGCCCCCGGCCAACGCGGAGTTCGGCGACCTCGCGACCAACGTGGCGATGACGCTCGCGAAGGCCGCGAAGCGGAACCCGCGCGAGATCGCCGAGGACATCGTGGGGCGCATCGCGGCGGCCGACGGCCTGGCCGGGCTCGTGGAGTCTGCTGACGTCGCCGGCCCCGGCTTCATCAACCTCACGCTCAGCCCCACGTGGTTCGCCGGTGCCGCCCGGGCCATCGCCGACGCCGGCGACGGCTACGGTCGCGGGCAGGCCGACCCCGTCGAGCTCATCATCATCGGGTTCGTGTCGGCCAACCCCACCGGGCCGCCCCACGTTGGCCACGCACGCCAGGCGGCGTACGGCGACGGCGTGGCGCGAATCCTCGAGTACGCCGGGCACCACGTGACGCGCGAGTTCTACGTGAACGACTGGGGCCGCCAGATGGAGCTGTTCGGCGCCTCGGTGGCGGCCCGTTACGGTCAGCTCTTCGGTGTGGACGTCGAGGTGCCCGACGACGGCTATCAGGGCGACTACGTCGTGGGCATCGCGGAGGCCATGCGCGACGAGGTGGGCGACGCCTACCGCGACCGCATCGACCCGCCCGACGACGAGGTGCTCGCGCTGTTCTCCACGCGCGGCAGGGAGCTCATGCTCGCCACCATGACGCGCGAGCTCGAACGGTTCCGCGTGGGCTTCGATGCCTTCTTCAGCGAGACCACCCTGCACGAGGGCGGGGCGGTGCTGCGCGGCCTCGAGGCGCTCATCGCATCGGGCGACGCCTACGAGAGCGAGGGCGCGCTGTGGTTCCGCACCACGTCATACGGAGATGAGAAGGACCGGGTGCTCCGGCGATCGGACGGATCGACCACCTACCTGGCCGCCGACGTGGCGTACCACCTCGACAAGGCGGGTCGCGGCGACGACCGCCTGCTCGACGTGCTGGGTGCGGACCACCACGGGTACATCCCGCGCCTGCGCGCGGTCATCGCCGCCGGTGGGTTCGACCCCGACATGCTCGAGGTGCCCATCGTGCAGCTGGTATCGCTCGTGGAGGGCGGCGAGGCGAAGAAGATGAGCAAGCGCGCGGGCACGCTGGTGACGCTGGGTGAGCTGGTGGACGACATCGGCGTGGACGCCGCCCGCTTCTTCCTGGTGCAGCGAAGCCACGAGACGGCCTTCGACCTCGACCTCGACGTCGCCCGCGCCGAGGGCAACGAGAACCCCGTGTACTACGTGCAGTACGCCCATGCGCGCATCGCGGGGATCCTGGCGCAGCAGCCCGAGGCGCCTGCCGACGCAGGTCCGCCGGCCGAGCTCGACCCGTCGGAGCGGGCGTTGCTGCTGACCCTCTGCGCATGGCCCGAGGTGGTGCGCGAGGCCGAGCGGCGCCGGTCTCCCCATCGCGTCGCGGCGTACCTGCAGGACCTCGCGCGCGACTTCCATGGCTTCTACCACCGGTGCCGGGTGGTGGGGGAGGCCCCCGAGGTCGTGGCGTTCCGCCTCGACCTGCTGCGCGCCACCCGGTCGGTCATCGCCACGGGGCTCGGCCTCATCGGCGTGGAGGCCCCCGACCGCATGTAGCCGTGCGCTACCCTTGCGACGACCCGCGGGTGTAGCTCAGTTGGTAGAGCATCAGCTTCCCAAGCTGAGGGTCGCCGGTTCGAGCCCGGTCGCCCGCTTCACGCAGTCGGTGTCAGCTCGCTCGTGCAGTGCGGGCAGCGGGTGGCGACGATCGAGACGTCCTCGGTGCACGCGGGGCACGAGGTGGTCTCTGCCTTCTCTCCCATCACGCGGATGACGGACTTCACCACGAGGAAGAGCACGAGAGTCACCAGGATGAAGGTGATCAGCGCGCTCAGGAACGACCCGTAGGTGAAGGTCGATCCGTTGACCGTGAACACGAGGTCCTGGAAGCTGGTGTCGCCGACGATCGCGGCGATGAGCGGCATGATGAAGGAGTCGACGAACGCCTTGATCAGCACCGTGAAGGCGGTGGCCAGCACGAATGCCACGGCGACCTTCAGCAGGCTGTCGCTGAAGGCGAAGGCCTTGAAGTCGTTCCAGAAGTTCCTGGTCCTGTTCACCGGGGGTCCTTTCATGTCCATGGCGCGCGGCGAGGCGGCGCGGTCGTCATCCCGGGGGGAACGTTAAACGGCGCCCCTTGCGCTGTGCGACCCCGACCGGGTAGGGAAACCCGGAGACCCTTGCGGTGGGCGGCGAGTGCTAGCGCTGGCGCGGGACGGCCACGACCAGCGCCTTCACCACGCCCTCGCCCATGCGGGCGGTAAGCCGTGCCCCGCTCTTCGATGATGCGAGCACCACGGATGAGCCACGGGCGGCCTTGCTGCCGTGCAGTTTCCGCACCTTCGACACCGGATCGCCGGGCTTCAGGCCCTTGGCCGTGACCCACTGCTGGCCCGTGAGCACGGCGCCCCGCACGCGGGAGTCCTGGCCGCATGGGCTGCCCCCACGGGCGGGCGCGAAGGTCATCACGGCGCCCAGCGACGCCCAGGTGACACGGCAGTTGCCGTAGGTCGCCCGCGTGGCGCCCGTGCCGTAGGCCCTGGTCGCGGCGCCCAGCGTGCCGGCGGTGCCGCGCAGGTCGCCCATGCGCACGGCGCCCTTCCGCGTGACGACAACCGCCAGTGGTCCCGACGGCGCGCCCGAGGCCACCGACCGCAGGGTGGTGGTCTGGGGCTGCAGGCCGTTGTGGCGCAGCATCGACGCGTAGAGGGCGAGGATCTTCTCGGTGTATCCGCCACCGGTGGCCCAGTTGCCGTTGCCCATGGCCTCCCAGGTGGGCGCCTTGCCGTACGGCCGTACGTAGGTGAAGCGCTTGTCGGCGAGGGGGCGGGCCGTCTTCGTGGGGTCGGCGGCGGGGTCGGCGTATGCCCAGAGATGCTGGATCTGCGCACGCACGCCCTCTGCAGGGGTGGCGAAGATGTTGCCCCTCGAGCACGAGTCGCAGGCACCGAGTCCCGAGAAGTTGTTGTCGGTGGGCTTCACCATGCTGCCCTCGTACCGGAACCAGCCGGTCTCGAGGATCGACTGCACGAACGCGATGTCGCCGCGCACGTTCTGCGCGTTGCCCTCGTCAACGAAGATGCGCGCGAGCTCGGGGATGGGGATGGTGATGGCCGGTGTGATCTTCTGCTTCGCGAACCACGAGGCGATCTGATCGCCCGTGAGGCGCGACCTGCCCATCACGGGGGTGACCGACGTGGCGGCGGGCGTGGTGGGCACCGGGGCAGAGGCGGTGCCGCCCGGGGGCGCGGGCGCCTGGGGCTGTGGCTGCGTCTGCGCGGCGAGCGCCGCCGGAAGGGCCAGCACGATCGCCGCGGCTATTGCGGTGGGGTAGCGCACGAGGGGCGATGCTAGGACAGCCCCGCGCGGGGTCGCGCACGGAGCGTTGCGGGCATTACAGGACCCTTACGTCGCTACCCTCACCATATGCAGGAGATTTCCCTTGCCACCGGGGCGGGAATGCGCGTAACGCGCCCCGGGGCCGACACCATGGTGCTGTGCATCAACGGCGGCGGCGCGCGCCCGCGGCCGGGCAACTGGAGCCCCACCATCGAGTGGCTGGTGGACCATCTGGCCCCGGTCTTCCCCGACGCCGGGTTCGCCGAGGTGCGCTACCGGGTGCGCTCGTGGAAGATGCTTCCCTCGTGCATCGCCGACGGCCAGGCTGCCCTCGCCGCGCTTCCCGGCGCGCGCCGCGTGGTGATGCTGGGCTTCTCGATGGGCGGGGCGGTATCCATCGCCTGCGCGGCCGATGAGCGCATCGGCGACGTGGTCGCCCTGGCCCCCTGGATTCCCGAGGAGCTCTCGCTGGCCGGGCTCTCCGGTGATCGCGTGACCATCGTGCACGGCAGCATCGACGGCTGGGTGCCGGGTATCCCCGGCGTGCGGCCGGAGCACTCGCGGCGGGGCGCCGAGCGGTTGCGCGCCGCAGGCGCGGACGTGACCTACCGGCGCATCGCGGGCGCGGTGCACGGCATCGCCATCCGCCGTAATGGCCGCCTCATCGCGCTGCCCCGGGCGCGCGCGTGGCTGAGCGACGTCGAGGCCGCCCTGGGGCGCGCCGGGATCTAGCCGGTGGCGTCGGGCCGTGCGGCGCGCGGCTTGCCGCGGCGGATCTGCTGCCGCTGTTCGGTGGGCACCTTGACGTCCCACACGAGCCCCACCTTCTCCATGCCGTAGATCAGGGCCCACGAGAGGTCGATCTGCTTCCAGTGCAGGCCGTGGCGCGCCGATCCGGGGAAGGCGTGGTGGTTGTTGTGCCAGGCCTCGCCGAACACGGGAAGCGCCAGGGGCCAGAAGTTGCGGCTTTCGTCCTCGGTGTCGTAGTCGCGGCGGCCGTACATGTGGCAGATGGAGTTGACCGTCCACGTGAGGTGGTCGAACACGAACACCCGCAGCAGGCCGGCCCAGATGAAGCACTGGAAGGCCATCCACAGCGAGCCGCCGCTCCAGGCGAAGCCGACGAGGGCGGGAATGCCCAGCGACAGGCCCAGCCACAGCAGGTACAGGCGGTCGATTCGCCGGATCAGGGGGTCGGCGTAGAGGTCCTTGCCGTAGCGCTCACCGCGCTCGAGGCCCTTGGTGGTGAGCAGCCAGCCCACCTGCGCATGCCACAGCCCCTTGACCACGCCCTTCCAGCCCGGGCCGAACCCGTGGTGGGGTGAGTGCGGGTCGCCCTCCTTGTCGGAAAGCGCATGGTGCTTGCGGTGGTCGGTGACCCACTGCGTCACAGGCCCCTGGCACGCCATCGAGCCGAGGATCGCCCACACGGCGGTCATGAAGCGCGTGGTCTTGAAGGCGCGGTGCGAGAACAGCCGGTGGAAGCCGATGGTGATGCCCAGCCCGCATGCCACGTACATGACCGCGAACATGATGAGGTCGATGGGGCCGACTGCCACGCCCCACAGCAGCCCGGTCACCGACAGCAGCGCGAGTGGCGGCACCACGATGGCGATGAGGGTGATGATGCGGGCCGAGGTGAGGGGCTTCTCACGAACCGTCGCGACAAGGGGCTGGCGGCGATTGGCGGGATCCGCGGTGCTCATGCGGGTTGGAGGCTAGCCGCAGGCGCAGGCGCGCCGCCACCACATCGGTACCGTGGGGTCGTATGGCCCGCATCGCGATCATCGGCAGCGGCATCGGCGGTCTCGGCGCCGCCTGGCTGCTTTCCCGCGCCCATGAGGTGGATGTGTTCGAGCGCGATTCGCGCATCGGCGGCCACACCCACACCACCCGCGTCATCGGCCCCGACGGCGAGCACCTCGCCCTCGACTCGGGGTTCATCGTCCACAACGAGACCACCTATCCGCTGCTGGTGCGCATGCTGCGCGAGCTCGGCGTGGCCACGCAGCCGTCGCACATGGGGTTCTCGGTCACCTGCCGGGCGTGCCGGCTGGAGTTCTCGGGCGTGCGGTTGTGGATGCAGCCCGGCGTCTTCCTCAGGCCGGCCTTCCTGCGAATGATCCCCGACGCCGTGCGCTTCCAGCGCACCGGGGATCGCGCCCTGCTGCCCGGGTACGAGGGCCTCACCCTGCGCGAGTTCGCGGCGGCCGAGGGCTACTCGCAGGCCTTCACCGACCACTACCTCGTGCCGCTCACCTCGGCAATCTGGTCGGCGGGGCTTGAGGACTCCCGGGGCTTCCCGGCGTCGTATGCCGTGGAGTTCTGGCGCAACCACGGCATCCTCGGATTCCGCCGCCTCGAGTGGCGCACCATCACCGGGGGCAGCGACACCTACGTGCGCGCCATCACGGCACCGCTCGGCGACCGCGTGCACCCCGGGCTGGGGGTCGTGGAGGTGCGCCGCGATGCCGACGGCGTGGACGTGCGCACGGACGACGGAGTGGTGCGCCGCTTCGACCACGTGGTGATGGCCGCGCATGCCGGGCAGTCGCTCGCCATGCTCGCCGACGCCAGCGACGAGGAGCGCCGGACGCTCTCGGCGTTCCGCACCGTCGAGAGCGCCGTGAGCCTGCACGCCGACTCCTCGCTGCTGCCGCGAAGGCGCGCGGCGCGCGCGGCGTGGAACCATCACGTGCATGACTGCCACGCCCCGTACGCCGCGCCGGCGATGACCTACTCGCTCAACCGCCTGCAGGATCTCGATTCGCGCGCGGAGTGGTGCGTGTCGCTCAACCGTGACGATGAGGTTGATCCATCGCGGCTGGTCATGCGCACCCGCTACGCGCATCCGGTGTACGACTTCGACGCCCTGTCGGCGCAGGCCCGCATGGACGACATCCAGGGCGTGCGCCGCACGTGGTTCAGCGGCGCGTGGATGGGCAACGGGTTCCACGAGGACGGCATGCGCGCCGCCGTGTCGGTGGCCCGCGGGTTGGGGGTGCACTGGTGAGGTCGGCCATCTACACCGGCACGCTCGTCCACGCACGCCGCACGCCCGCCGAGCACGTGTTCCGCTACCCGGTGTGCATGTACGCCATCGACGTGGACGAGATCGAGCAGCTCGACAGGGACCTCCGGCTCTTCTCGTACAACCGGCCGGGAATCCTGAGCCTGCGCGACTGCGACCACCTGGGCGACCCGCAGCGGCCCATCGGCGAGAACGTGCGCGCGCACCTGGTGGGCCGTGGCGTGGATGTCGAGGGCGCGCGCATCACCATGCTCACCAACCTGCGCACCGCCGGCTACGTGTTCAACCCGGTCACCTACTTCTACGTGCACGGCCCCGACGGCGCGTTGCGCTGCATCCTCGCCGAGGTCAGCAACACGTTCGGCGAGCGCCTGCCCTACCTGCTCACCGACGCCGAGCGCATCGACCCGCTGGGGGATGAGCACGCCTTCCGCCACGACAAGCGCATGCACGTGTCGCCCTTCTTCCCCATGGAGCAGGAGTACATCTTCCGAATGGGCGAGCTGGGCGATGCGCTGGACATCCGCATGGACGTGATGCAGGGTGACGAGCGGCCGTTCTGGGCAAAGCTCACGGGAACACGCCACGCCTTCACCGATCGCGAGCTGGGCCGCGCGCTCGTGCGCTACCCGTTGATGTCGCAGCAGGTCATCTCACTGATCCACCTCGAGGCCCTCAAGCTCTGGAGAAAGCGCGTGCCGTTCCACAGGAAGCCAGATTTCGTGCCGTCCGAGGGGTCGGTGACCGCGACCGCCGGGCAGGAGCCGGGTCACCGGGGCCTGCGCCCCGTCCCCGACGCCAAGCGCAGCCCCCTGACGCCGGTGGTGAGGGCCCTCGCGCTGCGCGGGCTGCGCCGCCCGGTGGGCGGAACGATCGAGGTGGAGATGCCCGACGGCACCGTGCACCGCATGGGGCACGGGGGGCCGCGGCACGCCCGCATCACGGTGTCGGGCAAGGACTTCTTCCGCCGCATCGCGCGGCGGGGTCGCGTGGGGTTCGGCGAGGCCTACCAGGCGGGCGACTGGCGGGCCGACGGCAACGACCTGGTGGCGTTCCTGGAGATCCTCGCGCTGACGGCCGAGGATGTCCGCCGCCGCCCGCCGGCGTCGCTCGTGCCCGCGGCCATCTCGAAGCGGCCCCGTCTGCCCAACCCGGCCGACCTGATCAGGGCCCGGCGTGACGTGCGGTACCACTACGACCTGGGCAACGACCTCTACGAGGTGTTCCTCGACCCGTCGATGACCTACTCGTGCGCGTACTTCGAGCACGAGGGCCAGTCGCTCGAGGATGCCCAGCAGGCCAAGTACCGGAGGCTCTGCGAGAAGCTGCACATCGGGCCCGGGCACCACGTGCTGGAGGTCGGATGCGGCTGGGGCGGGTTCGCCATGCATGCCGCGCGCGAGCGCGGATGCCGCGTGACCGGCATCACGCTGTCGGTGGAGCAGGCCGAGGAGGCCCGCAGGCGCGTGGAGGCCGCGGGCCTCGGCGACCGCATCGACATCGTCATCCAGGACTACCGCGAGATGCAGGGCAGCTACGACCGCATCGTCTCCATCGAGATGATCGAGGCCGTGGGGTACGACGGCCTGCCGACCTACTTCGCCAACCTCGACCGCCTGCTGGCGCCGGGCGGCGTCATCGGCATCCAGGCCATCACCGTTCCCGACCAGCGCCTCGAGCGCTATCGCCGCGGCACCGACTGGATTCGCGAGTACATCTTCCCCGGGGCCTTCTGCCCGCCGCTGGCGTCGATGGTGGACGCCATGCGCACCTCATCGGAGCTGCAGGTGGAGGGCATCGAGAACATCGGCATCCACTACGCCGAGACACTGCGCCTGTGGCGCGAGCGCTTCATGTCGCGTGCTGATGAGGTGCGCGAGTTGGGCTTCACGGATGAGTTCATCCGCACGTGGGAGTTCTACCTGGCCTTCTGCGAGGCCGGATTCCGCACGAGGGCGCTGGGCGACCTGCAGATGGTGATCAGCCGCCCCTACAACGGCACGCTGCCGCGCTGGCCCGAGGAGCGCCTGAGCCTCTAGGAGTCCGTCGCGCCCCGGCCCTGGAAGTCGAGCGACGCCGAGTTGATGCAGTAGCGCAGGCCGCCCGGCCCCGGTCCGTCGGGGAAGACGTGCCCGAGGTGGGCGTCGCACTTCGCGCAGCGCACCTCGACCCGGCGCATCATGAACGAGCGGTCCTCGTGCTCGGTGACGGCGTCCTCTGACACCGGCGTGACGTAGCTGGGCCATCCGGTGCCCGAGTCGAACTTGTCGGACGCGTCGAACAGCGGCGCCTCGCAGCAGATGCAGCGGTAGACCCCGTCGTCGTGGTGGTCCCAGTAGATACCCGTGAACGCGGGCTCGGTGCCGGCCTCGCGGGTCACGTGGTACTGCATGTCGGTCAGCTTCTGTCGGTACTGCTCGTCTTCGGGGCCGGAGTGGCGTGCCACGGGGTCCTCCTCGGGTGCAGGGGCCGGTGGACCCGTGATGATAGGGGCAGTTGGCCCGCCAACCGGTGCTACCGTCGGGAGTCGACATGAAGTCACGCTCCCGCTTCGCCATCGCGCTCACCCTCGCCGCCGTCCTCGGCGGCTGGCTCATCTGGACGAGCATCGGTGGCAGCCTCGAGACCTACACCAGCCCGTCCGGCCTGGTGAAGACGTCCGATGGCACGACCTACCGCCTGAACGGCAAGGTGGCGCCCGGCAGCCCGGCCGACGCCGCCGAGCGCGCCCAGACGGCCGAGGGCCTGAGGTTCGTGGTGCGTGACAAGGCGAACCCGAAGGTGACCGTGCCGGTGGTCTACCGTGGCAGCGTGCCCGACGCCTTCAAGGACGACCGCGAGATCGTGGTGACCGGTCGCATGGAGAACGGCACCTTCCAGGCAGATCGCGGCACGCTCATCACCCTGTGCCCGTCGAAGTTCATGCAGGAACAGGCGGAGAAGGGCAAGACGATGCCCGAGGGCATCACGGAGAAGGGCACCTCGGGCACGTGACCCTCGTCGGCCGCGCAGCGCTCCTGCTGGCGTTCGCGGCCGCGGTCTATGCGGTGGTCGCCGCGCTCTGGTCGCGTCGCAAGGGGCGCCGCGAGTTCCTGGTGTCGGCGGAGCGTGGCGTGTGGGCGGTGTTCATCACCACCACCACGTCCGTCTTCATCATGTGGGGCCTGCTGCTGGCCAACCGGTTCGACGTGGCCGACGTCGCGGGGTACAGCAACCGCACGCTGGGGTGGCGCTACAAGATCACCGCGCTGTGGGGCAGCCAGGCGGGATCCCTGCTGCTGTGGATGTGGCTGCTGTCGATCGCCGCCGTTCTGGTGGTGGTCACGAACCGCCGGCGCAACCGCGACCTGATGCCCGTGGTGGTCGCGGTGCTCATGGGCGTGGCGGCGTTCTTCACCAGCGTGCTGTCGTTCATCACCAGCCCCTTCACGACGGTCTCGCCCGTGCCGGCCGATGGCCGCGGCCTCAACCCTCTGCTGCAGAACGCCTACATGGAGAGCCATCCGCCGATGCTCTACATCGGCTACGTGGGGCTGTCGGTGCCGTTCGCGTTCGCCATCGCGGCCCTCGTGACGCGCAGGCTCGACTCGACCTGGATCACCTCGGTGCGCCGGTGGACGATCCTCTCGTGGATCTTCCTCACCATCGGCATCGTGCTGGGGTCGCGGTGGGCCTACGAGGAACTGGGGTGGGGCGGGTACTGGGCATGGGACCCGGTGGAGAACGCCGCCCTCATGCCGTGGCTCGTGGCCACGGCATTCCTGCACTCGGTGATGGTGCAGGAACGCCGGGGCATGCTGCGCATCTGGAACATGGTGCTGGTGATCCTCACGTTCACCCTCGCCCTGTTCGGCACGTTCCTGACCCGCTCGGGGATCCTCTCGTCGGTGCACGCCTTCGGCGAGAGCACGCTGGGCCCGTATTTCCTGGCCCTGATCATCGTGATCCTCGTGGGGTCGTTCGCACTGCTGTTCAGTCGCCTGCCCGCGCTCCGCAGCCAGAACTCGCTCGAGAGCTACATCAGCCGCGAGGCGATCTTCCTCTACAACAACCTGCTGCTGGTGGGGCTGGCCTTCGCCGTGTTCTGGGGAACGATGTTCCCGGTGCTGTCCGAGGCCGTGCAGGGCGAGAAGATCACGGTGGGGCAGGGGTTCTTCAACCAGGTGGCGGCGCCGATCGGCCTGGCCCTGCTGTTCTTCACGGGCGTGGGCCCGCTCATCTCGTGGCGCAAGGCGTCGGCCCGTGAACTGCGCCGGCGCTTCGCCGCGCCGCTCGTGGTGGCGGTGATCGCCATCATCCCGGCGGTGTACCTGGCGCAGGACGGCGCGCACTGGTGGGCCGCCGCCGCGATCGTTCTGGGGGCCTTCACCGTGGCCTGCATCGTGGGCGAGTACTGGCGCGGCATGAAGGTGCGCCACCAGTTGGGCGGGGTCTCCTGGCCCGGCGCCTTCGGGCAGTTGTTCGTGCGCAACCGCCGCCGGTACGGCGGGTACGTGGTGCATCTGGGCGTGGTGTCCATCATCGTGGCCATCGCGTGCCAGGGGGCGTTCTCGAGCCAGGGCGACCTGGCGCTGCGCACCGGCCAGACCGGTGAGGTCGCCGGGTACCAGTTCACGAACGATGGCGGCACGCGGTCGAAGGACGACCACAAGATGAGCGTGGGCGTGAAGCTGGGCGTGTCGGAGGGCGGCAACCGGTTCGCCACGCTCGAGCCGGGCGTTGACGTGTTCCTCGCCCAGCAGCAGCGCTCGAGCGAGGTGGCGGTCGACTCGTCGCCGTTCCGCGACGTGTACGTGGTGCTGGTGGGCCTCACGCCCGACGGCCTGGCGCGCCTCAGCGTGTTCGTGAACCCGATGATGATGTGGATATGGATCGGCGGGGTGATCATGGTCGTGGGCTCGCTGATCGCCGTATGGCCATCCCGCCGACCCCGTGGGGCCGCCGCTCCCTCGGTGGTGGGGGCTGACGACCGCGTGCCCGAGTAGCCTCGCCCGGCGATGGCCTACGTACTGATCGCGGTGCTCAGCGTGCTGCTGGTGGCGCTGGTCGCTTGGCCGCTGCTCACGCGGCAGCGGGATCCCCTCCCCGCCTACCAGGAGGATGACCGGCGGGCGGTGGAGGAGGAGCTCCAGCGATCCCTCGACGCCATTCGCGAGATCGACATGGACCATCGTGCCGGCAACCTTTCGGATGAGGACTTCGAGGCCCTCGATCGCGACGAGCGCGCACGCGCGGTGGAACTGATGCGCCGACGCGACGCGCTGGCCGGGAGCGAGGGATCGTGAGGCGCAGGGGCCTGATCGCGATGGCCATCGCCGCGATCGCCGCGGTGCCGCTGGTGTCGGGGTGCGATGCGCGGCTCTCCCAGTACATCGACATCGCACCGGATGGCGGCGGCACCCTCTCGCTCGACCTGAGGCTCGACCCCGCCGCGCAGCAGGCCATCGACCTGCCCAGGCAGTTGCGGGAGGGCACGTTCGAGCGCTTCCTCGACGTGCGCAACGAGAAGTGGCGAGCCCCCGGTGACTCGGGCCTGCCGTTCCTGCAGCGCACCGAGCCCGACGGCACGGTGGTGCTGCGCACGGTGCGCCGCCTCAGGGCCGGCACGTCCGAGCTCGACGACCTCGAGAGCGCCCTGGGCGTGCAGAGGCCCCTGAAGCCCATCCTCGACGCCACCGGCAGGTACTGGGCGGCGCCCGACCCGAGGGACGGCAAGGCCCGCACCGCCACCGCCCCGAGCACGGGCACGGCGCCCGGCGGCGAATCGCAGGCCGGCATCACCGGGCTGCCGGAGCGCGTGCCCCTGCAGTCGGTGCTGGTGGACGAGTTCTCGTCCGCGTACAGGGATCGTGGCCGCAGCTACTTCGCCACGTTCTCGATCGGGTCGCGGGGCGGGGTGGGGGAGGTCCTCGACCCCCCGTGCAACGGCACCAGTCGCCGCGTGGACTTCACCCGCGCCGATCGTGCGCTGCAGCAGGGCCTCGATTTCTCGTACAAGTGGGCCATGCCCGCCCGCATCTCCCTCTACTCGACCGGGGGGACCCTGTCGGGCGACGGCTACGTGGCCTCGTGGTCGATGCCCTATGGATCGTGCCTGCGCATGGAGGTCTCGTCGGCGGGCGCCGAGGATGGCCGGGTGCTGAACGGCATCATCCTGGGCGCGGCGATCCTCTTCCTCGCGTTCGTCTTCGCCTTGCGGGTGCTGTCGCGCCGTCGCCGTGGACGGCGCGCAGCGGACGAGTCCGGGACATAGAAAACCCTGCAAATAAGCCCTAAGTGGGCGCCATGCACGTGGTCAGGGTCGCCGGGGACACTTCCCCGTCCGTCATGCATGAAATGGTTGCAATGTCCTACATAACCTCCTAAATCCGTAAATCAGACGGACCTGCGGGGGTTGACTCGTCGGGATGCGCCGCTAGGGTCGGCGACGGCCAATGACCTCCGAGGGGCGCGCCGCCCGGCCTGCAGCCGGGACCAGGGCGTGACCTACAGCCACGGAACGACCCCGCGCCGCGGGGACCGGGGCGGAAAGGGAATCAGGATCATCGACCGCAGCAGCAGTGCCCCGCGCGACCGCATGAGCCCCCTCCGCAAGGCGGCTGGACTCATCGCCCTCATCTCCCTGGGCCTCACGGCGCCTGCGGTGGTGGCGTCGCCCATGCCCGAGCAGCTGCCCGGCAGCACCGCGGGCGCGGCACCCGAGGGATCGGGCCTGCCTCCCCAGCAGCCGGTGGCACCCGCGCCTCCGGTGGCAACCCCTGCCACCCCGGCCGCCGACGGCCTCAGGCCCGGGGCATCTGGCGCCGACGTCAAGGCGCTCCAGCGCAAGCTCCGCGCGCGCGGCATCAAGGTGCCGCTCGACGGCAGGTACGGCAAGCAGACCCGCGCCGGCGTGAGGATCCTCCAGCGCAAGCTGAAGCTGAAGGCCACGGGTGTGGCCGATGCGGCGCTCCTCAAGAAGATCGGCCTGAAGATCCGCAACGTCGCAAGCGCGCCCGCCGTGCTGGCCGCGCCGAGCGCACCGGCCACCGCGAAGTACCTCAAGGTATTCCCGGTGGTGGGCGACTACGACTATTCGGACGACTTCGGCGACCCGCGCGGCCAGGGCCCCCACCAGGGCAACGACATCATCGGCAAGATGGGCATGCAGCTCGTCGCGTGCGTGGACGGCACGATCTCGCGCCTCACCCGCAGCGAGACCGGCCTCGGCGGCATCTGGATCTGGATCGTCGATGCGCGTGGCAACGAGTACTACTACGCCCACATGCAGACGATCTCGCCCGAGCTCAAGGCGGGCTCCAGGGTGACGGCCGGCCAGACCGTGGGAACCATGGGCATGACGGGCGATGCGCGCGGCACCATTCCGCACCTGCACTTCGAGATCCGCCCGAATGGCGGGGGTTCCATCAACCCCTTCACCGAGCTGCGGGCCGTCGACCCGAAGAAGTAACGCATTCGCAACGGCATAGGGGGCGCATTCCGTAGGAGTGCGCCCCCGGCCGTCGAATCCGCATCTCCGTGACGCGGATTCCCACACGAGCGGCAGCGGCCGCCGCCCTTGCGATGGCGGGGCTCGCCCTGATTCCCACCGGCGCCGTTGCGCCGGACATCGTGGCGCGCAAGCAGGCCGTCGACCAGCGGCTGTACGGCGCAGAGGCGCGCCTTCGCGCGGCCATCAACCGGCAGTCGGTGCTTACCACCGACATCGCGACGATCAACCGCCGCCTGCGCGAGGTGGATGCCCGCCTGAAGCCCCTGGCGGCCCGGCGCGACGCGGCTGTTGAGGCCCACCGCATGGCCGCGGGAACGCTGGCGCAGGTGAACCGCGACCTGTCATTCCAGCGGGGGCAGTTGCGCATGGCCACGGGGCGCCTTGCGGTGCAGCGCCAGGCCCTTGTCGAGCGCCTGCGCGAGATCTACCGCACGCAGGACGACGATCCGCTGCTGGGGCTCCTGCGCGGGGGCAGCCTGTCCGAACTCGCCGGCGCCGCCAGCGGCATCGAGCGCGCGACCGATCGCGACCGCGACATGATCGCCTCGGTGGCGCGGTACCGGAACCTCACGCGCAACGCCACGGCCCGCATCGCCGTGCTGCAGGACCGCGCCGCCGCAGCCGAGAACCGTGCGGCGGAGCGCGCGGCGACGGCCCGCGCCGCCGCCCGCGACCTCGACGTGGAGCAGCGCGTGCTGCGTCGCACCAAGCGCGTGCGCGCCCGCATGCTCGCCACCATCCGGGTGGACCGCGACCACATCGAGGACGACACCAAGGCGCTGCGCGAGCAGTCGTTCGCGCTCGCCAAGCGCATCGCCGAGATCCAGGGGGTGCCGTACGCCGAGCCCTCCGACATCACCCCGTCGTCCGCCGGCTTCACCTGGCCCACCTCGGGTCAGATCACGTCGGGCTTCGGCCCGCGCTGGGGCCGCATGCACCAGGGCCTCGACGTCGCCGCGCCCACCGGCCGCCCCATCACGGCGGCGAAGTCGGGCAAGGTCATCGTGGCCGGGTGGTCGGGTGGCTACGGCAACCTGGTGGTCATCGACCACGGGGGCGGGCTCTCCACCGCCTACGCGCACCAGAGCCGCATCGCGGTGAAGGTGGGCGACCCGGTCACCCAGGGCGGGCTCATCGGCTACATCGGCAGCACCGGCCACTCAACGGGTCCGCACCTGCACTTCGAGGTGCGGGTGAACGGCGCGGCCCGTGACCCGCTGCCGTACCTCTAGGCCGCACGTCTAGACTGCGGGACCGTTCGCGCCCGCCAACACGAAGGAAATCGCGCGTTGTCCGAGATGCAGCCCGCCACGAAGACCGCCCAGTACCTCGCCGAGCCGCACGAGGTGCACCGCGTCGTGCTCCTCTACTCCGGGGGGCTGGACACATCGGTGATGCTCAAGTGGATCCAGGACGAGTACGACGCCGAGGTCGTGGCGCTGTGCATCAACCTGGGGCAGCCCGAGGATGACTTCACCGAGATCCTCGACAAGGCCATAAACCTCGGCGCCGTCGAGAGCCTGGTCATCGACGCCCGCGAGGAGTTCGCCCGCGACTACGTGGCGCCGGCCATCCGGGCCAACGCCCGCTACCAGGGCGGCTACCCGCTGTTCACATCACTCGGCCGCCCGCTCATCGCGAAGCTGGCCGTGCAGGAGGCCCGTCGCCACGGGTGCGACACCATCGCCCACGGCTGCACCGGCAAGGGCAACGACCAGGTGCGCATCGAGGCCACCATCGCCACCCTCGCCCCCGAGCTCAAGGTCATCGCGCCGGTGCGCGAGTGGCAGATGGGCCGCGACGAGGAGATCGCCTACGCGCAGGAGCACGGCATCCCCGTGTCGTCCAGCGTCGAGCGCCCGTACTCGATCGACGACAACCTCTGGGGGCGCTCCAGCGAGGGCGGCATCATCGAGGACCTCACGAAGGCCGTGCCGGACGACGTCTTCCAGTTGGTCACCCCGCCCACCAAGGCGCCCGACACCCCCGAGGACATCATCATCTCGTTCCGCGATGGGCTTCCCATCAGCCTGAACGAGGTCGAGATGCCCCTGCACGAGATCATCCCGGCCATTGCCGAGCACGCCTGCCGCAACGGCGTGGGCATCATGGATCACATCGAGGACCGCGTCGTGGGCCTGAAGGTGCGCGACGTCTACGAGGTGCCGGCCGCCACGGTGATCCTCGAGGCCCACAAGGAGCTCGAGAAGCTGGTGTGCACCGGCCGCGAGAACGCGCTGAAGGCCAACCTCGACCTGCTGTGGGCGCAGCTGGCCTACGAGGGCCTGTGGTACGAGCCGCTGCTGGCCGACCTCAACGCCTTCATGGACCACGTGAACCGCAAGGTCGAGGGCACGGTGACCGTGCGCCTCTACAAGGGCTCCGCCACGGTGGTCACCCGCGACTCGCCCCTGGCCCTCTACGACCGCACGCTCGCCACCTTCGACGCCGACCCCAGCTTCTCGCAGAACGCGTCGCCGGGCTTCATCGAGCTGTTCAGCCTGCAGAGCCGCATGGCCCACCAGATCGCAGAGGCCCGCAACCTGGGCTAGGCCCCTCGCCCGACCCCGGTGACAGGCACCGGGTCGTCGGGGGCACGCGGTACGTTCCCGGGGTGAGCAGTTCCACGCCCTTCGCGCACCTGCACGTGCACTCCGACTACTCGATCCTCGACGGGGCGTGCAAGATCCCGCGGCTGCTCGACAGGGTGGAGGAGCTGGGCCAGAGCGCCGTGGCCCTCACCGACCACGGCGTGATGAGCGGTGCCATCGAGCTGTACCGCGAGGCGTCGAAGCGCGGCATCACGCCCATCGTGGGGCTCGAGGCCTACGTGGTGCCCGACCACCGCGAGCGCCCGGGGCGCGAGCGCCGCAATCACCTCACGCTTCTCGCCGAGACAACCGAGGGGTACTACAACCTCATCCGGCTCTGCTCGGCCGGGTACCTCGAGGGCTACCTCAGGCGGCCGCGCATCGACCACGAGCTGATGAGCCGCCACGCCGACGGCATCATCGTGCTGTCGGGCTGCCTGTCGGGAACCATCTGCTCGCGCCTGGCCGACGACGACCTGACCGGCGCGCGCCAGGAACTCGACACCCTCTGCCAGATCTTCGGGCCGGAGGACGTCTACCTCGAGCTCCAGGACTCGGGCATCGATTCGCAGAAGCGCATCAACCAGCACCTCGGCACCCTCGCGAAGGAGACCGGGCGCACGCTGGTGGCCACCGGCGACGTGCACTACGTGTGCCATCAGGACGCCGAGAGCCACGAGGCCCTGCTGGCCATCCAGACGCGTGACGTGCTGTCGAACCCCAACCGGTTCAAGTTCGACACGCAGGAGTTCTTCATCAAGTCGGCCGACGAGATGCTGCAGGCGTTGCCCGACTTCCCCGACTCCATCCCCGCCACCATGGAGGTGGCAGGGCGCTGCAGCGGGCTCACGCTGCCGCTGGGAGACATCAAGCTGCCGGTGTTCCCGGTGCCCACGGGCGAGACCGACGACGTCTACCTCGAGCGCCTGTGCCGCGAGGGCCTCGACCGCCGCTACGGCGAGGGCAACTGGCCGGCCGAGGCCGAGGATCGCCTGCAGTTCGAGATCGACACGATCAAGGAGATGGGCTTCTCGTCGTACTTCCTGATCGTGTGGGACTACATCAAGTGGTCGCGCGACAACGGCGTGGCCGTGGGCCCGGGCCGCGGGTCGGCCGCCGGTTCGCTGGTGGCGTTCTCACTGCGCATCACCGACCTCGACCCGCTCGAGCATGGCCTGCTGTTCGAGCGCTTCCTCAACCCGGGCCGCAAGTCGATGCCGGACATCGACACCGACTTCTCGGTGGGCGGACGCGACCGCGTGGTGGCCTACGTCACCGAGAAGTACGGCAGCGACGCCGTCGCGCGCATCGGCACGTTCGGCAAGCTGCTGGCCCGCGCCGTGGTGCGCGACTCCGGTCGCGTGCTGGGGTTCTCATACGGCCAGGTGGACCGCATCGCCAAGCTCGTGCCCGAGAAGCTGGGCATCAAGCTGGAGGAGGCCGCCGCGCCGGGGTCGGAGCTGGCCGCCGCGATGGAGTCCGACGAGGGCGCCCGCCGCATCGTGGAGGTCGCCCGTCCGCTGGAGGGCCTGGTGCGCAACGAGGGCGTGCACGCCGCCGGCGTGGTCATCGCGCCCGGTGCGGTGACCGACTACCTGCCGGTGCGCGTGGACGACCAGGGCTCGGTGGTCACGCAGGTGCCCGACCACGACGTCGAGGCGCTGGGCCTGCTGAAGATGGACTTCCTGGGCCTGCGCAACCTCGACATCATCCAGGACGCCCTGCGCCTGGTGAAGGTGACCACCGGGGAGGACCTCGACATCGAGGCCATCCCCATGGACGACGCCCCCACGTACCGCATGCTCGCGAAGGGCGACGCCCTCGGGGTGTTCCAGTTCGAGTCATCCGGCATGCGCGACGCCCTTCGCGAGGTGCGCCCCACGGAGTTCGCCGACCTCGTGGCGCTGGTGGCCCTGTACCGCCCGGGCCCGATGGCCTTCATCCCCACGTACGCCAAGAACAAGCGCGACCCCAGCCGCGTGCGCTTCGCCGACCCGCGCCTGGAGCCCATCACGGGCCCCACCTACTCGGTGGCCGTGTACCAGGAGCAGCTCATGCAGATCTCGCGTGCGCTGGCCGGGTTCTCGCCGGCCCGCGCAGACGACCTGCGAAAGGCCGTGGGCAAGAAGGACAAGGAGCTCATGGCATCGCTGCGCGACGAGTTCGTGCAGGGCTGCCTCGACTCGGGCACCGACCCCAAGGTGGCCGACGACCTCTGGGGCCTCTGCGAGGCCGCCGGCGACTACTCGTTCAACAAGTCGCATGCCGCCTGCTACGCCCTGCTGGCCTACCGCACGGCGTACCTGAAGGCGAACCACCCGGCCGAGTACATGGCCGCCGTGCTCACCTCGGTGATGGACACCAAGGACCGCGTGCCCTTCTACGTGGCGGCCTGCTCCGACATGGGCATCGAGGTACTGCCGCCCGACGTCAACCGCTCGGAGTCGGGCTTCGCCGTCACCGGCGACAGGGAGATCCGCTTCGGCATGACCGCCGTGAAGGGGGTGGGCGAGAACGCGGTGCTGGCGCTGGTGGACGAGCGGGCATCGGGCGGCCCCTTCACGTCGCTCTGGGACTTCTGCCGCCGTGTGGACCCCGCCCAGCTCAACAAGCGCGCCCTCGAGAGCCTGATCCGCGGGGGCGCCCTCGACTGCACGCGCGCCACGCGCGCCGGAATGCTCGATGCCCTGCCCGCCGCCATGGCGCAGGCCGCGAAGCGGCGCACCGACCAGGCCGCGGGCCAGGAGTCGCTGTTCGGGTTGCTGGACGACGCCGGCGGCGGCTCGATGGAGGCCGACCCGCCCATCACCATGCCCGAGATGGACAAGGACGAGCTGCTGGCCGGCGAGAAGGAGGCCATCGGCCTCTACGTGTCCAGCCACCCGCTTGCCGATTGCAGGCGCCAGCTGCGCCGCCTCACCACGGTGACCCTGGGCGAGGTGGCCACCTGCGCCGATGGCCAGTCGGTGACCCTGGGCGGCATCATCGGTGCGGTCAAGAACATCACCACCAAGCGCGGCGAGCCCATGGCGTTCGTGCGGCTCGACGACCTGGAGGGCGCCATCGAGGTGGTGGTGGTTCCCCAGGTGCTGGCCGCCGCCCGCGAGATCATCGCCGAGGACTCCCTGGTGCTCATCACCGGGCGCATCGACCAGAAGGGCGAGGGCGAGACCAAGCTCGTGGCCCAGGCGGTCGACCCCTTCCAGCCCGACCCGGCAGATGAGGAGGACCGCCTGCTGCTCGAGGTCGAGGCCAGTCGCTTCGCCCAGGCCGACATGGGCCTGCTGAAGAAGTTGTTCAGCGACCACCCGGGCGATGCGGCGGTCATCGTGGCCCTGCGCACGCCCGAGGGCGAGACCCGCATGCGCCTGGGGCGCGAGTACCTGGTCGATCCCGGCGACCGCGGACTGCTGGCATCGCTCAAGTCGATGTTCGGCGAGCGCGCCGTCGCTTGATCGCGGTGCCGTGCCCCGCTTCACTGGGCACGTGACCCTGCCTCCCCAGCGCGGATCGTGCCGCGCCTGCCCGGTGCGTTGCGAGCGCGTGGTGTACCCGGGCCACTGCGTGGCCATCTCGTGCCCGCGCCTGTACGCCCACGAGCACGACGGCACCCGGTGGATCGGCTGCATCGATGCCGTCTTCACCTGCGAGGTCGACGTCGACGCCCTGCTGGCGCTGGAGGCCGCCCACCCGGGCTTCGGGGCCCTGCGGGCCGAGGGCCGGCCCCGCCCCCAGTGCAAGGCGGCCATCGATCGCACCTTCCCGCAGCGCGACTCCGGCGGGTGCACCGAGCCGGAATTCCTGAACTCGTACCCCGACGCCCCGCAGGGGCGCGAGCCACTGAGGACCCGCGATGGCTGATCGTGTGCTGGTGACCGGTGCAGGGCGCGGCCTGGGGCTCGCCCTCGCGCGCATCCTGTGCGGGAGGGGCGACCACGTGGCCGGCACGGTTCGCGACCCCGCGCGCGCGGGTGATCTGGCCGCGCTGCCGGGCGCGCGGGTGGAGGTGCTCGACCTGGCCGATTCAGATGCCATCCCCGCCAGGGTCGACGACATCTGCCGGGCCCTCGGTGGGGTGGACCTGATCCTCAACAACGCGGGCATCAACTTCGCGGGGGTCGACGACGGGCTGGCGACCCTCTCCGTGCACGACATGGCGGCAGATCCCATGCTCGGGCTCTTCCGGGTCAACGTGGTCGCGCCGCTCCTGGTGGTGAGGGGCGCGATGCCGTGGCTGCGGCAGTCGGGCAACCCCCGGGTGGTCAACGTGACCTCGTGGCTGGGATCCATCGGCGGCTACGCCACCGACAGCGCACCCAACTACGGCTACCGCACCACCAAGGCGGCCCTCAACATGGCGTCGCGTGCGATGGCGGCCGAGCTGGGTGATGACGGCATCACCTCGGTGGTGGTCAACCCCGGGTGGGTGCAGACCGACATGGGCGGGGGAGCGAAGGCCGACCTCACGCCCGAGCAGTCGGCAACGGGCATCCTCGCCGTGGCCGACTCGCTCACCCCGGCCGACTCCGGCCGGTTCCTCGACTGGAACGGCGCCGAGCGCGTGTACTAGCGGGCGTCCCCCAGGGCGTCTCCGAGGCCCCGGATGCTGGCGACGGCGTCGTCCATGATGCCCTCGATGATCTCCCCGGCGGGCCGGTCGGCACCGGCCAGCGCCGCTGCCTGCCCGGCCCACAGAGACATGTGATCGGCGTCGCCCTCGCGCGCGGCGGCGCGCCGGATGTCTGCTGCCACGGCGTTCTGCTGCGGCCAGCCCATGGCGCCCGGTACATCGAGCGCCCCGGTGAGCGCGTTGGGGAGCCCGCGGGCCGGTCGCCCCGACAGCGCGCGGGTGACGATGGTCTCGTCGTCGCG